>JAEEUA010000012.1 GCA_016286775.1 Bacteroidales bacterium | reverse complement strand
ATGAAGATCTGCGGAATCTCGACCAATCCGAGGTCATACTTGTGCTTGCCGGCAATGACGATATCCGTATCATCAGGCACTGTGAGGAGTTTGCGGAGCACCTCGGTCATCGTCCTTCCCAAAAACGCAGAAATGATGGCAGGTGGAGCTTCATTGCCTCCCAGACGATGAGCGTTGGTGGCAGAAGCAATAGACGCCTTGAGCAAGGAGCCATGGCGACGGAGTGCTTCGAGCGCATTCACGAAGAATGTCACAAACTGCAGATTGCTCATCGGATCCTTGCCTGGGGCAAAGAGCATCACGCCCGTATTGGTCTGGAGCGACCAGTTGTTGTGCTTGCCCGAACCATTGATGCCCTCAAAAGGCTTCTCATGCAGCAATACACGGAAACCATGACGACGTGCCACACGTTTCATAACGCCCATTATGAGCATATTCTGATCGACCGCAAGGTTGCATTCGCCATAGATAGGTGCGAACTCGAACTGATTGGGAGCCACCTCATTATGACGTGTCTTCATCGGTATGCCGAGACGAAGGCCCATAATCTCAAGGTCCTTCATGAAAGCCTGGACGCGAGAAGGAATCTGTCCGAAATAATGGTCATCCATCTGCTGGTTCTTGCTGGAACCATGGCCCATGAGGGTGCGTCCTGTGGTGATCAGGTCGGGGCGCGCAGAATACAGGTTGTCGTCAACGAGGAAATACTCCTGTTCCCAGCCAAGATTCACCTGAACCCGATTGACCTCGGGGTCGAAAAGCTGACACACCGAAACGGCTGCCTTATTGACAGCCTTGAGAGCCTTCTTGAGAGGTGCCTTGTAGTCGAGGGCTTCTCCCGTATAAGAGATGAATACAGTGGGAATGCAGAGACAATCGTCGAGGATGAAGACCGGCGATGTGGGATCCCAAGCAGTATATCCGCGAGCCTCAAAGGTGGCGCGAATACCTCCCGACGGGAAACTTGATGCATCCGGTTCCTGCTGAACCAGGTTCTTACCTTCAAAAGTCTCAATCATGCCGCCCTTGCCATCGTATTCCATGAACGAGTCATGCTTCTCGGCAGTCGATTCGGTCAGGGGCTGAAACCAATGGCTACAATGTGTCACGCCATGCTCCATGGCCCACTGCTTCATGCCTGCCGCTACCCCATCGGCCACTTCCAGGTCAAGGGGCTTGCCATTGTCTATACAGTCCAGTAGAGAATGAAGAGTCTTGGCATCCAAATACTTCTGCATCTTTTCGCGATTGAATACCAACTCTCCAAAATACTCCGAGGGACGACCCTCAGGAATGGGATATTCTGCAGCCCGTTTCTTGAAAGCTGCCTCGATAGCATCAAATCTCAGTTTGCTCATATCATTTACAAAACATTTATACCTTAAAACGAAACCCCCACAGCGAAATAGACCTTATCAAGGGCAGGGTTATAGACAATCTGGCCAAAGAACGGAATGCTGAAAAGCTCCTTGTTGGCTGTCAGCGTTACATTGCACACCTTGAATCCATTGGTATCGACAAGCGTAAATCCATCATCCCAAAGGCTGGCACCAACGGCAGCCGAACCATCCACACCACCAAGTTTCCAAGGGGCACTCACCTCCACGTAGGTGGAATAGGCACGGTCGTCGTCTGGACCCAGATCGCAGCCCGCAAATACAGTGTTCCAAGCCAAGGCCAAAGGCCCAAGATCGTATGCAAGATTAGCTTCAAATGTATGGGACGAGCTGCTACTGAGATTCAAGGAACCGATATAGCCATCGGTATGGAAATAATAATCTGTGACTCCTACAGTAAATGCCTCAAGGGGATTCCAAGTCAAAGAGAGGTCGAACTCGGTCATATTGAGTGCTGCTGCGTCCTTTTGGAACAATTCGGCAGAAGCCCATGCTCCGATGCTTATGGCGGGTTTGTTGAAAGTCACCGTTGCCGCGGGCTGCACACTGAAGCCTCCACATTCCTGCCCTCGCCAGAGATAGGAGCTAACGACATCAGCACCGACACTGACTGTCACAGCTGGTGTCGATTCTTGAGCGAAAGAGGTGGATGAAATGCATAAACCTGAACAAGCAAGAGCAGCGACAACAAATACCCTTTCCATAACACGATAATCAGTTATTACTTTACTATGTAACTATCAAAAATGATGCCGCAAAGATAAGGGCCATTCCCGAAAAATCCAAATTTTTTCCTGAAATTCTTCATTTATCGTTGATTTTTGTTCAGAATTCATTCGTTTTAATCGATTTTTGTCATGACGAGAAAATAGCTTTTGTTTCCAGCAAATAATCTTCGGACAGTGTTTTTCATGTAGTTTGCCAAAACGCATTTGACTAAAATACCATCACAAGAAAGAAGAAAAGCCATCAAAATAACGTTAAAAAATTACTCCCGATTGTGCAAAAACCCCAAAAATCATTTAAAAACGCACGCACGCGAAACGTTTTTGACCAAAAAATTCGGCACTTTCGAAAAAAATTCGTATCTTTGCACCAATTCTTCACCCCCTCATACTCCAAGAAGAAGACAAAAAATATGAATAAAACCAAGATCCTTTTCATCAATACCGAAGTCATGCCCTACCTCCCCGAGGATCGCATGTCAAGCATCGGACGCCGATTGCCGCATGGTATCCAAGACGCCGGACACGAAATCCGCACCTTCATGCCACGTTTCGGGCAGATCAACGAACGACGTAACCAGCTTCATGAGGTGATCAGGCTCTCGGGCATGAACCTGATCATTAACGACACCGATCACCCGCTGATCATCAAGGTTGCGTCGATTCAGCAGGCTCGCATGCAGGTTTATTTCATCGATAACGACGAGTATTTCACCCATCGGAACAAGTATGGCAATGCACATGGAGAATACAGCGACAATGCAGAGCGCTGTGTCTTCTTCGCACGCGGTGTCATCGAGACCATCCGCAAGCTACGCTGGAAACCCGATGTGGTCTATTGCCAGGGATGGTTCTCGGCCATTGCTCCCATCTACATCAAGAAGACCTTTGCCGAAGATCCCTGCTTCCGTGGTGTGAAGATTGTATTTGCCATGTTCGACAACGGCTTCCAAGGCAACCTGTCGAGCAACTTCTACCGCACCGTAAAGCGCGAAGGCGTGCTCAAGGCCGACCTCATCGAGGTGAAGGACAAGCCCGTGGATTACGTGACGATGTGCAAACTTGCCGTCAAATTCAGCGATGGCCTGATCATCACCGACAACACGCCGGCTGCTGAAGAGGTAAAGGCTTATGCCAAAAGCCGCGGCATCCACATACTCGATGCCACTGATGAAGACCTCGACATAGACAAATACGACAAATTCTTCGAACTTTACAACACCAACCCAGTCGAAGAAGATGATTGAAAGAACAACTAACAGATAACAAATATAATTATTGCCCACTAAAAACGTGAAACTGTTTATCAACGTAGCCAAACGACTCCTGATGTTCGTTTCGGCTCTGTGCATACTTGTTTCAGTAACATCTTGCGAAGATACTCTCTCGGACATCGGCTCTTCGACGATGCCTGCCAGTGACGAAATCAAAATCGAAGCCGACACGTTGCGTTGCGCTATCGCTACAGGGTATCGTGATTCCATTTATGTGCGTACAGGCTATCCCCTCCTTGGCAACATCACCGATCCGGAATATGGCAGCGTTAAGGCTGGCTATCTGGCCCAGTTCTATGCCAGCACAAACATTACGTTGAACGAAACCAGCAATGACTCTGTCACCTTCGACATTCTGCGCACATCCGTTCCACAGGCTCTCGGTCTCGATCCCAAAGGCATCTACACTTCTCATTTCGACTCATTGGTTGACAATACACTCGACTCACTGACTCTGCGTGTTTACTACAACACCTATTATGGAGACTCTCTGACCCCAATGCAGTTCAGCGTCTATGCTCTCAACAGCGATGCGAAGCTCGAAAAAGAACCCGAAAGTGCCTTCTATAGCAACAACGACTTCACAAAGTACTTCAATACGGATGCTTTTCTGGGTCGGAAGGCTTATACTGCTGCCAATCGTGTGCTGAGCGATTCTGTTCGCAAAAGTACCTCCTACCTGCCATACATCGAGGTACGTCTGAAGGATGACCTGAAGAATGAGTTCTTCCAGAAGATTGTGGCTTCCGCCATTGCTCGCGACGCAGCAGGCAAAGCCGCTTACAATTACACCGACATCTTCTCCAATATCGAGACCATGCGCGAGAACTTCCTTTCGGGCGTGGCCATCCAGCCTACCTTCGGCGATGGTTCGATCATCAAGGTCTATAACACGGCTATCTATTTCTATTATCACAGCTTCCACAAGTACTCGAAGGATGGCACCCTGCTGCGCAACTCCACCGACACCGGCGACTCAGCCTATGTCACTTCTCACGTGCAGTATATGGCCGTTACGCCGGATGTCGTCCAGATGTCGAGCCTCGAGCTGAAGGACATCAAGAAGGACGACCGATTGTCAGATTCCGACCATGCCTACATCACTTCTCCACAGGGTTATTATGCGACAGTCGATCTGCCAATCGGCAAAGCCATCCGAACGATGATGGACCATCCGATGCGCCGCGACTCGGCCTACTTCCTCAACGGTGCCAACTTTTCGCTGATGTGCGAGAAGCCACAAGGTGCACTTCTCAGCAATACCCCTGCTTCGAGAGTGATGCTCATCGAGGAGAGCAGAATGAACAAGTTCTTCGAGGAAAGCCGCGTGCCAGACGAGGCAGCCGCTGCCATCGGCACATACGTTGCCGATTCGGTGAAGAACAACATTTATTATTACAGTTTCGGCAACCTCAACGAACTCATCACCGGCCTAGCCCGACAGAGCAGCCACGGAAGCTGGGACAAGAAGCTTGTGACTACCTCTCTGCAGTGGGCACAACAGATCAAGGCTGTGAAGCCAACGACGTTCCTGCCTGAGATTTCGCAGTCGACGTTGGATAGTTACACAGCTGATGACTACAAGAACAACCGTGATGGCATACGCACCATTGTGCAGAATGCCCTCGACAGCTACACTGTCCACATGGCTGTCATTCCTGTCGATGTATCGACCAGTTCTTCGTCGGGGGCCGTTCTTTCTGTAAGCAACTATATTCTGCCTACCGCCATCAAGGTAATCCGCGACAATAGCAAGCAATATCTACAGTATGTCTTCACTCAGGGTGGCTCACTTTGATGCCGATCCTGTCAGGCTTCTCTTCTTATATTTTTAAATGTGTGTCCACGAGTGACGCGCATCCCAAGTTTATTAAAGGTATTATACATTATATTTAAAGGTATTTGTTATGAGTGATCGTCTTTACATCTTCGACACGACATTGCGTGACGGAGAACAGGTTCCGGGCTGCCAGCTGAACACCGTCGAAAAGATTCAGGTGGCCAAGGCCCTCGAACAACTGGGCGTGGATATCATCGAAGCTGGCTTCCCCATCTCAAGCCCAGGAGACTTCAATTCCGTCGTCGAAATCTCAAAGGCCGTAACGTGGCCCACCATCTGTGCCCTTACCCGTGCCGTACAGAAGGACATCGACTGTGCTTCTGACGCATTGAAGTATGCCAAGCACAAGAGGATTCATACTGGCATCGGAACATCTGATTCCCACATCAAGTACAAGTTCAACTCTACACGCGAAGAAATTATCGAGCGTGCGGTAGCTGCCGTCAAATATGCCCGCAACAAGGTCGATGAGGTGGAGTTCTATGCCGAAGACGCCGGTCGCACCGAAAACGAATATCTTGCCAAGGTTGTGGATGCAGTTATCAAGGCTGGAGCGACCATCATCAACATCCCCGACACCACAGGCTATTGCATGCCCTGGGAGTATGGCGAGAAAATCAAATATCTCATGGACCACGTCGATGGTCTGCAGGAAGGCCGTGCCATCCTTTCGACCCACTGTCACAATGATCTGGGCATGGCCACGGCCAACACCATCTCCGGCGTAGTCAATGGAGCTCGACAGGTGGAAGTCACCATCAACGGTATCGGTGAGCGTGCAGGCAACACTTCGCTAGAGGAGATTGCCATGATCATCAAGTGCCATCAGGCTACAATGCCAGTGACCACCAATATCAACACCACCAAGATCTGGCCCTCATCGCGACTGGTAAGTTCGCTTATGAACATGCCCGTCCAGCCCAACAAGGCCGTGGTCGGCAAGAACGCCTTTGCACATTCGAGCGGCATCCATCAGGACGGCGTGCTGAAAAATGTGCAGACCTACGAAATCATGGACCCCAAGGATGTGGGCATCGACGAGAATTCCATCGTACTCACTGCCCGTTCGGGACGCGCTGCCTTGAAGCACCGCCTGAGTATTCTCGGTATAGAGCTCGAACAGGAGAAGCTCGACAAGACCTACGAAGCCTTCCTGCGTCTGGCAGACAAGAAGAAGGAACTCAACGACGACGACCTGCTGATGCTCGCCGGCACAGAAAAAGCCGAGAACAACCATGTGCAGCTCGAATCCCTCCAGGTTACCACAGGCAAGGGCGTCACACCTATCGCAGCTATCCGTCTGAAGGTTGCCAACGAAATTTTCGAAGCTGCAGGAATCGGCAATGGTCCCGTTGACGCGTCAATCAAGGCGCTCAAGCAGATTATCCGACGCGAGATGACCCTCAAGGAAATGACCATCCAGGCCATTTCGAAGGGCTCGGACGACCTCTGCAAGGTTCACGTTCAAGTCGAGCACGACAATCGTGTCTATTACGGATTCGGCTCCGACACCGACATCGTTACCGCTTCGGTCGAGGCATATATCGACTGTATCAATAAGTTCAAGCATTAATTCACTTCCGTTCAACCGGACTAACTATTCATCATAATGGGAAAGACATTATTTGACAAAATCTGGGATGCACACGTTGTGCAGAAGGTCGAGGACGGACCAACCCAACTCTACATAGATCGTCTCTATGCGCACGAAGTGACCTCCCCGCAGGCCTTTGACACCCTGCGCGACAAGGGCATCCAGGTGTTCCGCCCCGAGCACGTCATCGCCATGCCCGACCACAATACACCCAGCGACCAGCAGGAAGTGATCAACGACCCCATCGGCCGAAACCAGGTTGAGACTCTTGCCAAGAACTGTGCAGAATTTGGCATCAAGCACTTCTGCATGGGCAGCAAGGACAATGGCATCATCCATGTTGTTGGTCCCGAGAAGGCTCTCTCACTACCTGGCATGACCATCGTCTGTGGCGACTCGCACACCTCCACCCACGGAGCTGTAGGCGCCATTGCCATGGGTATCGGAACATCTGAAGTAGCACAGGTATTAGCTTCGGAGTGTATTCTGCAGTCCAAGCCCAAGACCATGCGCATCAACGTAGAAGGCACACTTCAGCCAGGTGTGGTGGCCAAGGACGTCGCACTTTACATCATGGCCCAGATGACCACCGCCGGAGCTACCGGCTACGCTGTAGAATATGCAGGCTCCACGATCCGCAACATGTCGATGGAGGGACGTCTGACGCTCTCGAACCTCTCCATCGAAATGGGTTCGCGCGCCGGCCTGATTGCCCCCGACGAAAC
The DNA here is from genome assembly GCA_016286775.1 of Bacteroidales bacterium. Classification (GTDB taxonomy): domain Bacteria; phylum Bacteroidota; class Bacteroidia; order Bacteroidales; family UBA3663; genus Liminaster. Next base: position 22,759 of record JAEEUA010000012.1, on the reverse strand, counting down.
CACCTTCGCCTACCTCAAGGGCCGCGAGTATGCTCCCAAGGGAGAAGACTGGGACAAGGCCGTGGAAACATGGCGCCAACTTAGGAGCGACGATGATGCCGTATTCGACAAGGAGGTCACATTCCGTGCCGAAGACATCAAGCCACGCATCACCTACGGAACCAACCCCGGTGCCGGCATTGCTATCGACGAATGCATTCCCACACTCGACGGCATGAACGAGTCAGAGCAGAAACAGTTCCTCGCACAGCTCGAGTATATGCAGTTCCAGCCAGGCGAGAAACTCGAGGGTCATCCCGTTGACTATTGTTTCCTCGGTGCCTGCACCAATGGTCGTATCGAGGACTTCCGTGCCTTTGCTTCGATTGTGAAGGGCAAAAAGAAGAACCCCAACGTCGTAGCATGGCTCGTTCCCGGATCCTGGCTCGTACGCCAGCAAATCATTGACGAAGGCATCGACAAGGTGCTTGAAGAGGCAGGCTTCGAGCTGCGTCTCCCCTCCTGCTCCGCTTGCCTTGCCATGAACCCCGACAAGGTTCCAGCCGGCAAACTGGCCATCTCGACTTCAAACCGCAACTTCGTCGGTCGTCAGGGACCCGGTGCACGTACCATCCTGGCTTCACCTCTCGTCGTGGCAGCTTCTGCCATTACTGGTGTGGTGACGGATCCACGCAAGATCTAATTGTTAATCATTAATTGTTATTTGTTAATTATTAATTATTAGTATGGCACATCAGAAATTCAACATAATCAAATCGACCTGCATCCCTATCCAGATCGACAACTGCAATACTGACCTCATCATCCCTGCACGCTATCTGGCCTCAACGACACGCGACCCGAAGTTCTTCGGCGATGCCTTCATGCATGACCTCCGTTATGACGCAAAGGGGCAGCCTGTGGCCGACTTCGTCATGAACCAACCTGTCTTCTGTGAGAAGCCTCATGAGGGTTGCCACGAGATAATCGTGGGCGGACAGAACTGGGGCTCTGGCTCCAGCCGCGAGCACGCAGCATGGGCCATCTCCGGCTATGGTGTACGCGTTGTGATCTCAAGCAGCTTTGCCGATATTCATCGCAACAACCTCTTGAACTGCTTTGTCTTGCCCGTTATCGTCAGCGAGGCATTCCAGCAGGAACTGTTTGCTTCCATTGCCCAGGATGCTGACACGGTGGTCACTGTGGATCTGCCGAACCAGACGGTTACCAATGAAGCAACAGGTCATAACGAGAAATTCGACATCAACGGATACAAGAAATATTGCTTGATGAACGGCTACGATGATATAGATTACCTCTTGTCACAGACCGGCAAGATTGAAGCCTTCGAAAACAAGAAGTAATGAAATTCGAAATTCTCGACACCACCCTACGCGATGGAGAACAAACCTCGGGGGTAGCGTTCAGCGCCTCCGAGAAACTCTCTATTGCCCGCAAGTTGCTCGAAGAAGTTGGCGTTGACCGCATCGAAATAGCGTCAGCGCGCGTCAGCAATGGCGAATTCCAATGTGTCAGCAAAGTTTGCGAATGGGCAAAAGAAGCTGGATACCTTGATAGAATAGAAGTCCTTGGTTTCTGCGACAATGGTGCATCCATCGAGTGGATCAGCAAGGCAGGAGGCAAGGTCATTAATCTGCTGACCAAAGGCTCGGAGAAGCACTGCATTGCCCAACTGGGCAAACAACCTGCTGAACACTGGGCCGATGTGCGCCGCAACATCGACATGGCCATTGCGGCCGGTTTGAGCGTCAATATCTATCTGGAGGACTGGTCAAATGGCATGCTGCATTCCCCCATGTATGTCATGAACATGATGAAGGAATTGAGCGAAGCCCCCATCCAGCGATTCATGCTGCCCGACACATTGGGCATCCTCTCGCCAAGCCAGACGAAGGAGTTCTTTGAGCAGATGGTAGCCAAGTATCCGAAACTCCACTTCGACTTCCATGCACACAACGACTACGACTTGGCTGTGGCCAATGTGCTTGCAGCGGTCAAAGCAGGCGCACGTGGCGTTCACACCACAGTGAATGGTCTTGGCGAAAGAGCCGGCAATGCCTCACTCCCCAGTGTCGTTGCGGTCATCAAGGACATGGTACCTGGTTCTGAATTGAACATCATCGAGCAAAGTATCAACAGCCTGAGCCGCATGGTAGAAAGCTATAGTGGCATTGCCACCGCCCCCAATGCACCCATTGTGGGTGAGAACGTCTTTACACAGACGGCCGGCATTCATGCCGATGGCGACAAGAAAGCACAGCTCTACGTCAATCCATTGCTGCCCGAACGCTTCGGACGCAGCCGCGAATATGCGCTGGGCAAGATGTCAGGCAAAGCCAACATCGAGCAGAACCTGCAGCAACTCGGCATTCATCTGAGCGACTATGACATGCGCCGCGTCACCGAACGAATCAACGAGATGGGCGACAAGAAGGAACATGTCACCATCGAAGATCTTCCCTACATCATTTCAGATGTCCTGCATCACGATGCCCCTTCCGAGCGCATTCAGCTTGTTTCCTACATGGTTTCGACGGCATATGGTCTGCATCCTCAGGCATGCGTAAAACTCGAAATCGACGGGCAGCAATACGAAGAGTCTGCAACGGGCGATGGCCAGTACGATGCCTTTGTGCGTGCGGTTCGTCACATTTATCGCAACAAGCTGAACCGATCCTTCCCCTGGCTCACCAACTACGTAGTCACCATTCCACCAGGCGGTCGAACCGACGCGCTCGTCCAGACCGCCATCACCTGGCAGTACGAAGGAAAGGTCTATCGCACACGTGGCCTGGATGCCGACCAGACGGAAGCTGCCATCAAAGCGACCATCAAGATGCTCAATATGCTTGAGGACGAATAAAAAACTATTCTTTTACTTCCTAATAATAGCCCTTCAAAAATGAAACTGAAATTAGCTGTACTTCCGGGCGATGGTATCGGACCCGAGATTATGGAACAAGGTCTCGCCGTGACCGAGGCTGTCTGCAAGAAGTTTGGTCATGAACTGAGTTACAAATATGCCATCTGCGGAGCGGATGCCATCGACAAAGTTGGCGATCCTTTCCCTGAGGAGACTTTCCAGACCTGTATGGAGGCCGATGCTGTGCTTTTTGCCAGTGTGGGTGACCCCAAGTACGACAACAATCCGAACGCAAAAGTTCGTCCCGAACAGGGCCTGCTCGCCATGCGCAAGAAACTCGGACTCTTCGCCAATATTCGTCCCGTCACCACCTTCGACTGTCTCGTTCACAAGTCGCCTCTGAAGGACGAAGTTGTAAAGGGAGCCGACTTCATCTGCATCCGCGAGCTCACCGGCGGCATGTACTTCGGCCAGAAGAAGGAGCCTTCCACAAACGAGAATGGTGTTGAAGATGCGTTCGACACCAACTATTATTCTCGTCCCGAGGTGGAGCGCATCCTGCACGTAGCCTATCAGTATGCACGTCAGCGTCGCAACCACGTCACCGTGGTCGATAAGGCCAATGTGCTTGCTTCGTCACGTCTCTGGCGCAAGATAGCCCAGGAAGTCATGCTTCAGTATCCTGACGTTACCACCGACTTCATGTATGTTGACAATGCGTCGATGCGCATGATTCAGGAGCCACGTTTCTTCGACGTCATGGTTACCGAAAACACTTTTGGCGACATCCTTACCGACGAAGGCAGCTGCATCACCGGCTCGATGGGTCTCCTCCCATCTGCATCTACTGGCGAACATACCCCAGTCTTCGAGCCAATCCACGGTTCTTGGCCACAGGGCAAGGGCCTCAATATCGCCAACCCATTGGCACAAATTCTCTCGGCTGCCATGCTCTTCGAGTACTTCGGTCTCAAGGCTGAAGGCGCACTCATCCGTGAAGCTGTCGATGAGTCACTCGCCCAGAACGTCCGCACTCCCGAAATCCAAGTTGAAGGCGGCGCAAAATACGGCACCAAGGAAGTTGGCCAGTGGATTGTTGACTACATCAGCAAGAAGTAAACGTTAACATCGGCCAATCAATCAAATCATAATAACACATGCGGAGACCATTTGTCATGATCTCCGCTCTTTTTCTTTACATAAATAGAGTAATTAATCTACTTGTCTCTTTGGTGCGAAACTTGATAATAATTGGCAAGATTACAAAACAAATAATTAGTTTTTTGAGACATAAATAGAACAAATCATAATTATTTCTACCAAATTTTCGTTTAAATTTAAAAAAATATTATATTTGCACGGGATTATATACCCAATTATAGTGTTTATCCTTACAAGGGACGAGCAATGGCGAAGCTGTGTATTCGTGAATTGAAAGCTAACACAATTTATGATAGTCGTTGATTAAATTGATATATTTACCATGGATGGATTCAAAAATGTAGAAATTAGTAATTTCAGAGGTATAGACCATCTGAAAATTGAAGATTTTTCCCGTGTAAATATCTTTCTCGGACAAAACAATTCGGGTAAGAGCTCGGTGCTGGAGGCTTTAAGCCTCTTGACAGGTATGGCTAATCCCGACACACCTCTTAACATAAATCGGTTCAGAACTCGTAATCTTTTCAGTCCTTTCAAAGATCTGTATTACATATTCCATAATATGGATTTAAAAACGGGTCCTAAAATCTCTTCGGAACAATTCGACGGAGATATACGCGACCTGCGGCTACAACTGAGTTACGTCTTTAATGAACAAGAAGCCAGACAGGAGAGTGGAATGAATGGGATTCCCCCATTTTCAGAAACTAAAACCTTCTTCAATACCCTTCTCATAGATTTCGATATCATATCTGTTTCAGGTAAAAGGAGCTATCAAAGTTCATTGACCGCTAACCAAGAAGGCATAATTAGCAATAGGAAACTCGAAACAAACTTTCTTGAAAAAATCAATTCTGTCTATCTCACCGCAGACTTGTGGGGTATCAATCTTGCCAGTCAACTCTCTGAATTATTCAAACGAAAGCAAAAGAATGTAGTCCTTCAACGTCTCTCACACTTTGACCATCATATTGTGGACATTGACATCCTTCAAGATGACATCTATATCGAATTTGAAGACGTGCCAGAAAAAATGCCGATGCGAATGACAGGCGATGGATTACGTCGCTACCTTAATATTGTAGCCGCTTCCGCCAACCCAACGACTAATATAATTCTCATTGACGAAGTTGACAATGGCCTTCATTATTCGGCATACTTAAAACTTTGGGAAGCCATTTTCGCACTGGCGACCAAGGCTAACAAGCAAATATTCATTACCACTCATAGCAAGGAAACGCTTCAAGGCTTGAATGAAATGCTGAATGAGAACCCCAATTACCAAAAAGAGATGCGACTATACACCATTGCCAGCACTCTTAATAAAGGGCATCAGGCTTACAAATATACTTATGAAGGATTAAGTGGAGCCTGTGAAAACAATGTTGAACTAAGAGGATTAGTGTGATGAGAAGGTTTCAGATTATTGTAGAGGGGGATGCAGATGTTAGGTTCATTGAGAACTATTATCATCATTTGTTCCACGAAAAAGCCCCCAAAGGCAGCATTTCACATCCGGGTAAAGATAATGATACAGGAGGATATCAGAAATTAAAAAGTGAAGATGCTATAGGCACCCTGCGGCAAAACACGGACTTGGGAGGTATCAATCTCGTTATCTTTGATGCTGACGAGGACCCTGAAGCACGTCGTAACGAATTGCTTGCTATCAAAGAAGATTATGGTGTGGAGTTTGAACTATTCCTACTGCCGAATAACAAAGATGCAGGCGCATTAGAAGACATGCTTGAGCAAATCATCAATCCCAATAATCAACCCGTGATGGATTGCTGGCAGACCTACGAAGGTGAACTTGAGAAGGTGAGAATCCCGACCAAGAATCCTCCCACACTGACCATACCCGCCAAGAAGACCAAGATATACGCCTATCTTGAAACTCTGTTAGGTAAGGAGAAGAGTCAAAAGAAATTTATAAAGGATGCAAACCGCAATTACGAAAACACCTTGCATTGGAATCTGGATAACGAGTATCTGGAGCCTTTGAAGATGTTCTTAGTTTATTATTTAGCAGAATAGTTCTCTGTGGAAATGACTTCCTACAATCCTTTTTCCCTCGAAGGCAAGACGATTCTTGTGACAGGAGCATCTTCTGGCATCGGAAGAGCTACGGCCATCGAATGCTCCAAGATGGGTGCCCGAATAGTCATCACGGGGCGCAATGAGGAGCGTCTTGCACAGACATTCAGCCAACTCGAAGGTGAAGGTCACCTACAGATTGTGGCAGACCTAAGCAAGCAGGAGGATATCGACAATCTGGTTGCCCAAATTCCCGCACTTCATGGCCTTGTCAACAACGCAGGACAAAATAGTCTTGTCACCGTCAACTACATCGAACAAGCGGATCTCGATACCATCTATCAGACCAACGTCTTCGCCCCTATCCTATTGACCAAAGGGTTACTGAAGAAAAGAAAAATGCTGAAAGGTGGCTCCATCGTTTTTACATCTTCTATTTCCGCTTCACTAAGCACGCCCGCCAACGGCATCTACGCATCATCCAAGGCTGCCATCGACTCCTTCATGCGCACCTGTGCCATCGAACTCGGCGGTCGAGGAATACGCGCCAATGCCGTCCTCCCCGGAACCATCGAAACCACCTTGGGCCTCGGCATCCTGCCCGAAGAAATGATCGCCAAGGACCAGGAGCTCTACGCCCTCCGTCGCTACGGCAAACCCGAAGAAGTAGCCCATGCCATCATCTACCTCCTCTCCGATGCCGCCGCTTGGGTCACAGGCACCTCGCTTGTTGTTGATGGCGGACGATTGCTAAAATAAAGATCCAAAGACTTGCAAGAATAGCCTTGAATGGTAGATATATACCTGGGCACAAACAATAATTAATCAAGAAATAAATATGTTGATAAACTCTTTAGGGGATGCATATTATTGGCTATCTTTAGTGAATAAAGCTAAGGATGGCGATGAATTCGCACTCGAAAAAATACAAAAACACGACAAGGAAAACCATACATTAGGACATCCGACCATTGAAGACCAATTAATAAAATTGCAAAAGGGAAATAATGGATCCTTAATATCAAATAATGGCATCGATTGGAAAAATAATGGATATAAACTCATTCCTGAAATAGAATCGACATTTGATGCTATTAGAGTTTTCGACTATTATTATTCAATACAAGATAACAAGGACTTCCAAAGCTGGGATGAAATTACAAATAAATCTCTCGATGGCTATATAGCAAATATTGGCTATCAGCTAATTCTAGATGGAAAAACTCTATACGAACCTTGGAGAAATGAAATGTACAAAAAACTAAATCATGTTTTTACACAAATCAGTGAATATTACCTAAAAAAACAATCGCTCATCTTTGGACAAAAAAGTTTAATTTATCCGGGATCGACAGTAAAGACAATTTTTACCTAATAGCAAGAAGAAATAGATATTCAATATTTCGATTCTTGGACAATGAAAAATTTTTTTATAGTTTTTCTATTATTTGGGTATTAGGATTGTTTTTTTGGCTTTTATACAAGGATTATAGCTTGGGCGCAGCCTTGAGCTTTGCCATATCGACTTGGTGTGGATTTGAAAGCAAAAACACCGATTTATCAAGAACTCTTATCACCATTATTTTCTTCTTATTATTTTTTTGTTGCATATTGATAACACTCAGTGCTTATGTTGAGTTTCTGAATCATTATGGGGCGGAGTTTGCAAAATACATTACAATTTGGAGCATTATTGGTCTTGTGTCGTTCCCAATATTTGTAATTCAAGAAGAAAAACAAAAGCAAATGATAATATTTGCAGAAGATTACAAATAACCAGAAAAAATCCGAGCTATTATTCCAATGCTTGACCATTGTTTTTGTTTCCGAATGAATTAACATTATTGGAAAAGTCTATGACCTGATTCATACCCTAATTGTGGGAATTCAAATGCGTATAAATGATGAAGTAAGTTGGTACGGCTCCATTATGATGGTTTTTCCAGCGCAAAAGGATCCATTTATTGGGGTCTGACAAATAAACCATCATATTTTTTTCTCTATTTGTTTTTCATAAGCCATCATAGTCAATAAATAAAAATTTAGAATATTATTATCCAATTATGAAATACATGAATTTTAGTGTTTGGGTTCTACTAGCTCTTCTTTGTGTCTTCAGCTGTAAAAGAGACCTCTCTCCTGACATTTATGATTTACATTTAGTCACGGAAGAAAAAGGCTCGAGCAACTACAATGACAGTATATTACCCAAGGGCATTGCGTTGTATTATTCGGGAGATACTATATTTATTAAGCAATACATAGATAACGACAAGTATTATCCTATAGGCTTATATGTTGCTTTCACGGGAGAGGGACAAGATATTTCTTATTCTCAAATACAGAATACTCAATCCAATAACACAAATGACTATGAGTGGTATGTTGTGTTTCCTTTAAAATACAAAATGACAAAAGAAAACGTATATGCTATTATACTTGGATTTGAAGAGTATTCTAAAGATTTCAATAATTCGAAATCGATTTTTGCTAATCTTTATTGTGACAAAACTAAACCTGAAAATGAGAATGGCATACGTATTTATAATAATCAAAAAATGTCTTCTTTGTTCTTAGACTATATCAATGCTATTGATTTCGAGGACGTTGTAGAACCATATGAAAGTTCATTGCCTCGTGGCTATTCAATAACCAATTATAGTAAAGCAAAATTTTATACACCAAATGACTACAAACTATCGATGAGCAATCTTGAAGATAATGCACATTTCGTTTCCTTGGAGGCTCCCACTGATAATGAATATTACTTAAGAATAGATATAAAATGGTATGATAACGAAGGTGACATTGAGAAAACTGCTCGGTCACTAGAAACGCCAATAGTCCCAAATGCAATTTTCAAAGGTTCATATTCCACAAAATTATTAGATCGTCCAACGATGGCTGTTGATCATATAGTTTATAAAAAAGGTAAAGAAGAATTATATATTAAATCCTGGATTTTTAATCAAGATAATCATCTCGTCATCTGCCATGTTTATACAGATTATGAACTTGGTCCCCAAATGATTGAAGTAAGTAACGTAATTTCTTCTTTACGGTTTATGTAATTATTCTTTAGAGGAGAAATAGAAAGATTATGAAATTCAATGCTTTTATCACTTAGCAAAACTACCAATAGTATATAATTTGAAATCATTGGTGTCTCAGTAAAATGGAACATTTCGTAAATCAGATCAAATAGTGGCCATATGTGGGCTTCAAAAAGCTTCTATATAGTATCGATTATGGCATCCTACACTCATTCCGATGAACGAGAATTCAAATCCATCACATAGCAAATTGTGTCATAGAAGACTATAATTCAACGTGCTCAAAGGTCATTTTTGAAACTTTTACTGGACGCTAATGATTCATTATATTGAAATAATTAGCGAGGAAAGGATAGGTGTTACCTTTGTTATTCCATAGAAAAGCAACGATTTATGTAATTTTTTTAGGAGAGAATTTTTACTACTTTATAATTACTTGAAAATTAACAAGAATATGGATTCAGAAACCAAAAAGGCATTTATTTCTTATGCATGGGATAGTGATGAACATAAGAATTGGGTTTTGAAACTCGCAACAGATCTTCGCAATCACGGAGTTGATGCTATACTCGACCAATGGGATGCGAGGTTAGGCAATGACCTTTCTTTTTTCATGGAGCAAGGTCTCTCTTCCTCTCACTTTGTTCTATGCATATGCAGCGACAAATATATAGATAAAGCTAATACTGGAATTGGAGGAGTTGGATATGAAAAAAGGATTTTGGCTTCAGGAATGATGAATGATAACGATAAACGATTCATAATTCCATTAATCAAAGGGAATCATAAAAAAGAAAAAGTACCTATTTTTTTGTCGGGATTAAAATATGTAGATTTTGATAATGGTAATTATTTCAATTGTTATCAGGAACTACTAGAACGCATATATAATGAAGATGTAAAGAAAAAACCCGCTTTGGGAAAGAATCCCTTTGTGTCTACAATTATTTCAGACCAAATATCGACGAAACTGAATCTGGAAAAAATTGAGTTTCAAAACCCTGTTTTTGAAGGTTTTGCTTCTTTTGACTATAAAAAAAACAGCGGTTCTTATATTATTGGAGAAGGAGATTATATTTTCAACACTCGATGGAGTGAGTGTGGAAATAATTCCGTTCACTGCTATAAAGACCATGTTTACAGGTTGGGATATAATCCCTCGTATATAGAATTCCCTGTTCCAAGCGAATTCATAAAGTTTGATTTTAGCTCACGAACAAAGTCTATTAAAGTTGGGGAAGTTGTCCTTTTGGAGAATCATAATCATAAGTTTGCCGCACTTAAAATTTTGAAAGTTATAAGGAAAACAGAGGATATAGGCCATTTGTTGGAATTTGAATATAAAATATACAAAGACATTGAAATCAATTAACTATTTATAATGACAAACAAACCAAAAAGGTCAGAAGAAACTGCTTCGGATGACGGGAAGTCAAAAAAGGGTCAAATTTGACCATTTCTGATAAAAAAGATCACGATATCTTGACCAAAAAGGAGATAGTGAGACTGTTGTGGGACGTGCTATCAAATCAACTTGATGAAAAGCAAAAGAACACAAAGGTGTATAACATTCTTCGCAAACTCAGGGAGTCTGGTAAGATTGTAAATATAACAACAGGAAACTAATCGCTATGGTCGCTCGCAAAATCAAAAAACAAGCAATTACGAGTGTATTTTGCGTGAATAATAATCAACGAAATATTTAAACTATTTACAAATCTACTATATACGTCGCTCGCAAATTGAAGAAATAACAGACACGTTACTAGCGAATCTGGTAAGAAAAGACACAACGACAAATGTAGCTGCGAACAACCAAGCCAGATGTGAGGGGTAAGTCCTCTACATCTGGCTTGGTTGTTTTTTTATAATTAGCAAGTAATCTTATTTCTCCACGAAATTCGTTACGTCGGCCGTGACAACACGCTCACCCTTCGAGTTCTGGATAGTAACGTTCTCGAAGGTGATATCTTTGGCATAATGCATCTCGCAGCCCTTGTCAGCAACGAAGAGGGAATTGCGCATCTGAAGATTCTCGAGTGGCATTTCGGGAAGACCATTGAACCAGATGGCACGCTTGGCACCCTGGCAGATGACATTCGAGATGTAGAGGTTGCGGAAGCAAGGGGTCTCTTCGGTTACAGGAGGAACGGCATCTTCGGCCGAACTGTCCTTATCGGCCTTTCCACCCACAGGCTTATTGGCATAATAGAGGTCGAAGGTGAAGGCATCACCTGCAATGGCTACCATGTTGACCTGGTCGATGTAGATGTTCTCAATCACGCCACCACGACCACGTGTCGACTTCATGCGCAGGCCCGTATCGGTGCCATTGAAGAGGCAGTTGTGCACGTAGATGTTATTGGCTCCCGAACTCATCTCCGAACCGATGACGAAGCCTCCATGGCCATGAAGGACAGTGCAGCCATCGATGATGACGTTCTGGCAGGGACGCTTCCAATCGCGACCTTCCTTGTCCTTGCCCGACTTGATGCAGATGGCATCGTCGCCCACATCGAACGTGGAATTGAGGATAAGTACGCGGTTGCAAGATTCCAGGTCAAGTCCATCGCCGTTCTGTGCGAACCAGGGATTGCGGATGGTGACATGGTCGATGACAAGGTCTTCGCACATCAACGGGTGGATGTTCCAAGCGGGAGAATTCGAGAAGGTAGCATCCTTGAGCAGTACGCGATTGCAGCGGATAAAGTCAAGCAGTACGGGACGATTCGTCACGCGGCGCATATCGGGCTTATCTTCCACGCCCTTCTGGTCATCCTCCTTGGCATTCGGATACCAGACGCTGTTCAGCTCGATGCCGCTGCCCGAGGTGAGCGTGCTCCATTGGCTGGAAGTGAACTTGCCCTTCTTGCTGGGGCGCCATGCCTGACCTTGTCCATCGAATGAACCTGAACCGGTGATGGCAATGTTACTGACTTCGTAGGCATAGAGAGGAGCCATCTTGCGGGTCGAGGTATTGCCCTCGTAGATGGTAGTCACTTCCGGATAGGCATCGTAATCAGTCGTGAAAAGCACAAGCGCGCCTTGCTCAACATGCAGATCGACATTCGAAACGAACTGGATGGGACCCGTTAGCCAGATGCCACTAGGCACAACGAGATGGCCGCCGCCCTTCTCTTCCAGGGCTTTCATGGCTGCAGCAAAGGCTTCGGTGCAAAGACTACCGCCATCGCCCTTGGCTCCGAAATCAGGAAGATCGACACTGTAGGCAGGAATATCCACTGTAGCCACTGAAGGCATCTCGAAAGGTGCTTCAGCATGCCGGGGAATAATGAAAGGAGCAAGTGGGTCACGCTCGCTCTGGACTTGGCAGGCCGACAATCCAAAGGTCAGCAGTGCCAGAAAGCTCAATGTGTGTTTCATATTCACCATTATTAAACTATTAACTATCCATTATTATTGCGGCAAATATACAAATACATTTTGAAATATCCTAATTTTCGGCGTAAAAAATTACAAAAACTGCAAATATTTTACAAAATATTTCTGTCTTTCGAAGTTTTTTTGTAACTTTGCGCCGTTTTTAGCAATAAATGCCATCAGCTTTGATGGTTCTTGGCTATAATCATGGTTAATTGTTATTTGTTAATTGTTAATTGAATAAGATATGGCAAATCAGGAAGATGTTTTCAAGAAGCTGGTGTCCCACTGCAAGGAGTATGGCTTCGTTTTCCCCTCGAGTGAAATCTATGACGGACTGGGCGCAGTCTATGACTACGGTCAGAATGGCGTTGAACTCAAGAACAATATCAAGCGCTACTGGTGGGAGGCTATGACCAAGCTCCACGAGAACATCGTGGGCATCGATGCCGCCATCTTCATGCACCCAACTGTATGGAAGGCTTCGGGTCACGTGGATGCATTCAACGACCCGCTCATCGACAACCGCGACTCGAAGAAGCGCTATCGTGCCGATGTGCTCATAGAAGAGCAGCTTGCCAAGATTGAAGACAAGATCAACAAGGAGATTGAAAAGGCTCGCAAGCGTTTCGGCGAAGCTTTCGACGAGGCACAGTTCCGCGCCACCAATGCTCGCGTGCTGGAGCATCAGGCCAAGTGGGATGCGCTGCACCAGCGTTATAGCGATGCCATGAACAAGATGGACCTCGAGGAGCTGAAGCAGATCATTCTCGACGAGGAGATCGTATGCCCCATCAGCGGTACCCGCAACTGGACCGACGTGCGTCAGTTCAACCTCATGTTCTCGACCGAGATGGGTTCCACTGCCGATGGCGCCATGAAGATCTATCTTCGTCCCGAGACCGCACAGGGTATCTTCGTCAACTACCTCAATGTCCAGAAGTCCGGTCGCATGAAGCTGCCTTTCGGCATCGCCCAGATCGGTAAGGCCTTCCGCAACGAGATTGTGGCACGTCAGTTCATCTTCCGTATGCGCGAATTCGAGCAGATGGAGATGCAATTCTTCATCAAGCCTGGCACCGAGCTTGACTGGTTTGCCAAGTGGAAGAAGACCCGTCTGGCCTGGCACAAGGCTCTCGGCTTCGGCGATGCAATGTATCGCTACCACGATCATGAGAAGCTGGCTCACTATGCCAATGCTGCCACCGACATCGAGTTCAACATGCCATTTGGCTTCAAGGAGGTTGAGGGCATCCACTCTCGCACCAACTTCGACCTTTCGCAGCATGCCAAGTACAGCGGCAAGAAGATCGAATACTTCGATCCCGAGACCCGCGAATCGTACGTTCCCTACGTCATCGAGACTTCAATTGGTGTCGATCGCATGTTCCTCAGCATCATGGCTGGCGCATTCAAGGAGGAGGAGGTCAATGGCGAGCGTCGCGTAGTTCTTGCTTTGCCACCCGCATTGGCTCCCGTCAAGGTGGCTATCCTCCCACTCGTCAACAAGGACGGTCTGCCAGAGAAGGCCGAAGAGATTCTCCGTGAGCTTCGTTACGACTACACCTGCCAGATCGAAGTGAAGGACTCCATCGGCAAGCGCTATCGTCGTCAGGATGCTATCGGTACTCCCTATTGCGTTACCGTCGATGGGCAGACCCTCGAAGACAACACCGTTACCCTTCGCTTCCGCGACACCATGGAGCAGGAGCGCGTAGCCATCGCTGACCTCCACAAGATCATCGGTGACTCGGTGAACATCTCTTCTCTGCTCCGCAAGATCGAGAACGACTAATGACGTTTCATCCCGAATTATCGAATCAGCGAATCCTGCACGAATCACCGAGATCTGCAAAATTGCTTCAAATTCGATAATTCGAGATAAAAAAATAAGATGAAAAAGTTACTTTACCTGCTGCTGTCCATCTTGGCGACTCCGCTGTTTCAGGCCTGCAATAGCGATGACGATGACATAGACTACACCGAGTACTATGGTTGGCGCGATGAGAACAATGCCGTTACCGAATTGTTCGCATCTGCCCTTCGTAGCGACTCGGCCAGCACCTATTTCAATCAGTATGTGCAGTCACTCAAGGAGCCACAATATTATCCCAGCTTCCTGCATTACGTACATCGCGCTAACCTCGATAGCCTGGCAGCTCTCAATCCCCGGAAGGACTACAGGCCCTACTCGACGAGCACATTGAGCGTGCACTATACGCTGTTCCAGACCGATTCGCTCTATGCCACCGTGAAGAGGCAGGGAGGCTGGTCGAAGGAATACCTCCGCAATCCCGGCGGCATCCTCGACTCGCTGTTCTTTGCCAATGCCGAAAACAGCCCATTGAAAGCCGACACCCTCGAGTCCTATCAGGTTCAGTATTATAGCGGCTTCACTCCCAATGGTGTCATCACCGGTTGGGGCGACATTCTGCAGCAGATGTATATCGGAGATCACGTGGTCTGCATGATTCCCTGGTTCCTGGCTTATGGTCAAAGCGGCAGCGGTTCGACCATCAACCCCTATTCTAACCTCTTCTTCCGCATCGAGCTCTGCGACATCACCTCATGGGGAGGAAATGTGGCTTCAAAGTAGTTATCAAATGCCGGCATAACGAATTCCGTAACATCGGATTAACTGCATTACGGCAATCGGTATCACGTTATTCAAAAATAACGCTATAACGACAAAAAATGAAAAGTCTCTATAGATTTATCTCTCTGACGGCATGGACATTGTTCTGTGCCGTTAGTGTTTCTGCCCAACCATCCAACGGACAGAGTTCCTTCCTTGTCGAGAAGGAGATGGGAAAGACTGTGGGCGACAACTGTACCAGCATTCTCGTAGGCCGCAAGGCGACAACCGATGGCTCGGTCATCACAAGCCATACCTGTGACTCGTGGTACCGCACCTGGATGCGTTGGGAGCCCGCTGCCGACATCGAACGCGACACCGTAATGGACATCTACGAAGGCCGCATGCATACCGAATATCCCGGTTCGATGGACGGCGTCAAGGTCAAAGGTCAGATTCCCCAGCCTGCCGGCCATACCTATCGCTACCTCGACACGGCTTATCCCTGCCTCAACGAGCACCAGCTCGGCATCGGCGAGACTACTTTTACCGGTCGCGACACGCTCGAAAACAAGGAGGGCCTGTTCATGATCGAGGAACTTTGCCGTGTAGCATTGCAACGCTGCACCAAGGCTCGCGAGGCCATCCTGCTCATGGGACGGCTCATCCACGAGTACGGATACGGCGATTCAGGCGAATGCCTGACAATAGCCGACACCGAGGAGGCCTGGATCTTCGAGGCACTTGGCGAAGGGCCCGACCAAGTGGGCGGCGTATGGGCAGCCCAGCGCATCCCCGATGACGAGGTGTGCGTTTCTGCCAACATCAGCCGCATCGGTTCACTTAGCACGCTTACACCACCCGCCAGACCTGCCAAGGCGAAGAAAGGCAAGAAACCGGCCTATGCGCCCCTCGTTTCAGACACACAGATGGCTTCGCAGAATGTATTTGACGTAGCTCGAAAACTCGGTTTCTGGGATGGCACTTCAGAGTTCTCGTTCTGGCGTGCATACAGTGGCGTCAACTATTTCGATGAAGTAAAGAACTATTCCACTCGCGAACTTTACATCATGCAGCAGCTGGCTCCTTCGTTGGGACTCAACGAATCGATGGAGGAACTGCCCGTCAGCATCCGACCCGACTCGCTCGTCTCCTACCAGAAAGTGATCAGCCTGCTGGGAACCTGGTATGAAGGCGACAAGGAACTCGACCTCACTCAGAAGATGCGCATCCCCAAGGCAAGCCGCGACCTGGCAGGCAAGAAGCCCTGGGCGAGCGAGGACAGCATCATCTCCCCCATCGCCAATCCTTGGATGAACAGCCGCCTCATCAATACGCTCTATGCCCTGACGGGAGATAACGACTGGCACTGGGTGCGCACCGTAGCTGTGCCCCAATGCGCCTACTCCACTGTCATTCAGCTGCGAGGATGGCTTCCCGATGCAGTGGGTGGCGTATGCTGGATGTCGCTCGACAATCCCGGACAATCGCCACGCTTCCCCATCTTCTGCGGCACAACAACGCTGCCCAAGATGCTGCAAGTATGTGGCCAGCACCGCTATCGCGACGATGCCCTCGTCTGGCATTATCGCCAAGCCAACAAGCTCGCCACCGTTCGATGGGGCGAATGTCGAAAGGACATCGAATCGGCTCGACAATATTTCCTCGACAAGGCCGAACGCGAACTTCCTTTCGTCGAACAGCAATACATGGGCATCCTGCGAGCCTCCGCTACCACCGACGAAGCCCCGAATGCAGATTTCCTCTCCTCGGAAGAAAGTCAGGGCGAGGCAGCTGCCATCGACTTCCTCAACGGCTACACTGCCGACTTCATCGGCGCAACTGTCCTCCGTTGGGATGAACTTTATCGTCAATACTGGCGCAAGTTCTGGAGCGGATTCTGATTTGCATCGTTAATAGGCAAAGAAAACATGCTCAGATAAAGAAAAAGCTATTCTCTGCCAGATCAGAAGCAATAAAATCATAAGAGTCCAATTCTCGATTCAAAATTGGACCCGTCCGAAAGGAGCATACATATTTTGTGCACAGAATTGGTATGCGACGATCGGATGGGTCCATTTTACGTTTCAGAATTGGACTCATAAAAATGGGGCATACTGATTTTGTGCATAGAATTGGTATGCGTCAATCGGATGGGTCCATTTTACGATTCAGAATTGGACCCATAAAAATGAGGCATACAGATTTTGTGCACAGAATTGGTATGCGACAATTGGGCCAGTCCAATTTACATTCCAGAATTAGACTCATAAAAACGCGGCATACATATTTTATGCACAGATTCTGTATGCCGCGATTGGACGGGTCCATTTTACGATCCAGAATTGGACCGAGCAGGTTGGAGATTACTTCTTGACGAATGAGAAGACCGAAGGCTTGTAATTCTTTAGTTCTTTATCGAACGCAGCCTCCTTTCCTCCAAGCCAGGAATCGACATTTGCATGAAAAGCGGGGCTGTGGTCCATGTAGATTGTGTGTGTGAGTTCATGAAGCATAATCAGCTTCTGCAGGTGCAAAGGCAACAGTAGCGTGAAGAGTGAAAGATTGATGTTGAAGTACTTCTGGCGATTCGGAAGGGTCCCTCGCTTGTGCTGGGCACAGCTGCCCCATCGTCCCTTGCTACTGTTTATCTTTATTTCATTCAATCGGATGCCATAGCGCAAAGCATACGCCTGCAATCGAGGAACCAGCTGGACCTTGGCTTGATTGCGAACGCCTTCGACAATGGCTCGTTCGAGGAATGCCTGCACGTTTTCCTTATCGAAGTCGCAATCGGGCGGGCAATGGATTTCCAGCACAGCAGGCTTGATGATTTTGTCTTCGCCCTTTTCGTCCTTGTCGATTTGTGCGGGCAATCGATGCAGCATATACTGCGGCCCCACGCCCTTGACCAACGAAATGTGCAGACAGTCAGTTTCGATGCGGAAATCCCAATCGATACGTGGGGGCTGATTCTTCTTGTCTTTGGCTAATTGTTCAGCTTGCAGCAAGGAAAGCAACTGGGGACGATTATTCTCGACCGAACGCAGGACATCCTGCGCGTCGTAGTGAGGCGGGACTGTCACACGGATGCCGACTTTTGGCGTACCATCGTTGGCCGGGCGAAACGTATAGCGCACCGCCCGCTGATTGACAATAATATAAAGGTGTCCGAAATCAGGATCAGAGAGAATCTTATCGCAAAGCATACGTTGAAATCAGTGGGCAGCCAGCCAGTTGGGACCACTACCACAATCGGCGATGAGGGGGACGGAAAGTTTCACGACGCCCGACATCTCTTCGAGCACCACTTTCTTGAGTCGTTCGAGCTCCTGCGGAGGCACCGTGAAATTCAATTCGTCGTGAACCTGTATCAACAGCTTGGCATGAAGCTTCTCGCGACGAATACGGTCCCAGATTCGTACCATGGCAATCTTGATGATGTCGGCGGCCGTGCCCTGGATGGGCGCATTGATGGCATTGCGCTCGGCATAGCCACGCACAGTGGCATTGGCCGAATGAATGTCCTTGAGCATACGGCGACGTCCGAACAACGTCTCGACATACCCTTTCTCTCGCGCTACACGGATACTTTCGTCCATGTATTCACGGACGCGCGGATAGGTGGAGAAATAGCCATCGATTAGCTGCTTGGCTTCGCTACGAGGAATATTGAGGCGGGACGCCAGGCCGAAGGTCGAAATGCCGTAGATGATGCCGAAATTGGCCGTCTTGGCCTTGGTGCGTTCGAGTTTGGTGACCTCGTCGAGCGGCACGTGATAGATCTTGGCTGCCGTAGCGCGGTGGATGTCATCGCCTTCGAGGAATGCCTCCACCATATTCGGGTCCTGACTCAGATGGGCCATAAGACGCAATTCAATCTGACTATAGTCAGCGCTGAAGAAGACCTCGCCCTCATTGGGCACGAATGCCTTGCGCAATTCGCGGCCCACTGCATCTCGGATGGGAATGTTCTGCAGATTAGGATTGCTGCTCGAAAGTCGGCCGGTGGCCGTGACCGTCTGATTGAACTGACAGTGGATGCGATGCGTACGGGGATTGATTTCCTGTGGTAAGGCTTCGATGTAGGTGCCCAGCAGCTTCTTGTTGCCGCGATAGCTCAGGATGCCGTCGATGAGTTCGAGGTGCTCGGGATTGTCGAGACGACTCTTGAGCTGCACGAGCACATCCTCGGCCGTGCTGCGGTTCTTGGCCTTCGGGTCGAGACGCAGCTCGTCGAATATCACCTGTCCCACGACCTTGGGCGAAAGTGGATTGAACGGATGGCCCACGATTTCGGCCAGGCGTTGCTCCAATCGCTTCTGCTCCTCCTCCAGGATTGCCTTCGACTCAGTCAGCGCACCGACATCGAGGCGCACACCTGTCAACTCCATATCGGCGAGGACACGCACAAGGGGCATCTCGATTTCGGTAAAGAGCCTGAGCAGGTTCTCCTTCTTCAGCATAGGACGGAACTTCTGCGCAAGCTGATAGGTCACGTCACTGTCTTCACAGCAATATTCGGCAACCTGTTCGACCGAGCAGTCGCGCATCGTCTTCGGCTTCTCATCTTCGTCAGCAGCATCCATCATTGCAAAAAGGTCGAGGTCTGCCTCAGCAGCCTTCTTCTTTTTGCCAGTGTCGATGAGTGCACTCGTCGGGATGGGCTTGTAGCCCAGATAGATCTCCGAAAGATAGTCCATGTTGTGCGGCTGTTCCGGCTCGAGCAGATAGTGGGCAATCATCGTGTCGAAGAGCGGATAAGACACCTCGACACCATAGCGCTTCAGGATGGAATAGTCATACTTCGCATTCTGCGCTATCTTGAGGGCTGCATCGTTCTCGAAGATGGGACGCAGCTCCTCGACAATGGCTTTGGCCGCGTTCTGATCGGCGGGCACGGGCACATACCAAGCCTTATGATCGGCCACGGCAAACGAAATGCCCACAAGCTCTGCATCGATGATGTTCAGGCTTGTTGTCTCGGTATCGAATGCCCATTCAGCTGTCCAGAAGAGCTCAGAAACCAGGTCCTGGCGCTTGGCAGGAGTATCGGCGATGATGTAATTGGGTTGGATGTCGCGAATTGTCCGAAGAGTTTGGGGAACAGCGGGGATTTTTCCGGAATGAGTTGGAGAGGGGGTGCTGTCAGCATTGCCGTCCACAGCCAAGCTTGGCTGAGACAAGGATGCTTTTTTATCAATGGAAACAGCGGGAACCGATTCAGGAACCACCGTAGTGACGGGTTCGGACTGTCCAACAGAAAGGGCAGCATTGCTTATCTTTGCCCGTACCTCGTCGCGCATCTTGCGGAACTCCAGTTCGCCGAAGATCTCTGCGAGCTTGGCATAGTCGGGAGTCTCGACCTTGAGAGCCTCGGCATCGAGCATGGTGCCCGGTACATCGAGGCAGATGGTGGCCAAGTATTTGGAGTCCTTGATCTGCTGGATGTTGTCTGCCACCTTGGCAAACATGCCCTTCTTCAGATTGGGAAGCTCCTTCTTACCCTCGGCAACAGCCGTTTCAACCGTAGCGATCAGGTTCTCGACGCTATCGAAGTCCTCGATGAGTTTTTGAGCAGTCTTAGGACCTACTCCGGGGCAACCGGGGATGTTATCGGCCGAATCGCCCTGTAGGCCCAGCATATCAATGACCTGCGAAGTGCGCTTCAATCCATACTTCTTGAGCACCGCCTCACGGTCGAGAATCTCGTAACCGGGGCCGAAGGATTTTGGTTTGAAGATGACACTATGGTCGGTGACAAGCTGCGCATAGTCCTTGTCGGGACTCATCATGAACGTCTCGAACTGTCCGCTCTCATCGGCAAGACGCGCCATCGTTCCTACCACATCATCGGCCTCGAAGCCCGGTATCTCGATAATGGGGATGCGATAGGCTTCGATAATCTTCTTGATCCAAGGCACGGCGAAAGTGATGTCCTCGGGTGTAGCCTCACGCTGCGCCTTGTAGGAAGGGAATTGTTCGTGCCGGAATGTGCCTCCCTTGGGGTCGAAGCACACGGCTATGCAGTCGGGACGCAGGAGCCCCGACTCGTCGAGCCATGAAGGTTGGATATCTGGCATCTTCTGACCTCCCAGCACATCCTGCAGGGTCTTGGTAAATCCATAGATGGCCGAAGTCACCTGCCCCTTGCTGTTGACAAGCGGTTTGTTGATGAACCCGTAGTAGGCACGGAATATCAATGCGTATGCATCTAAGAGGAACAGACGTTTCATAATTCTTCTACCCTTCAAGGCCCTTCAAGACCTTTCGACTAATTATACATTGAATCGGAAGTGCATGATGTCGCCATCCTGCACGACATAATCCTTGCCTTCGACACCCATCTTGCCAGCTTCCTTGACAGCGGCTTCGCTGCCATATTTGATGTAATCGTCGTACTTGATGACCTCAGCACGGATGAATCCCTTCTCGAAGTCGCCATGGATGATACCGGCGCATTGAGGGGCCTTCATTCCTTTGCGGTAGGTCCAGGCCTTCACTTCCATCGGACCTGCCGTGATGTAGGTTTGGAGTCCAAGAAGTTTGAAGGCAGCATGGATCAGTCGGTTGACACCCGACTCTTCCAGACCAAGTTCTTCGAGGAACATCTGACGCTCCTCGTAGGTGTCGAGTTCAGCAATTTCCGACTCGATCTTGGCCGAGATGACCAGCACTTCAGCATCCTCGTCCTTGACTGCCTCGCGGACTCTTTCGACGTATGCGTTGCCATCCTTGGCAGAAGCCTCATCGACATTGCAGACATAAAGAATCGGCTTACTGGTCAGCAGGAACAAGTCATGATAGGCACGTTCCTCGTCCGGGTTCTCGGGCTGTACTGTTCGTGCCGACTTGCCCTGTACCAGAGCATCCTTGATGCGGGTCATCAGGTTGTACTGCACCTTGGCATCCTTGTCCGAACCAACTTGCGCCAGCTTGGCAACCTTGGGAAGGCGGGTCTCGATGGTTTCGAGGTCCTTGAGCTGCAGCTCGGTGTCGATGATTTCCTTGTCACGCACCGGGTCGATGGAGCCATCGACATGCACCACATTGCCATCGTCGAAACAACGAAGGACGTGAATGATGGCATCCGTCTCGCGGATGTTTGCAAGGAACTTGTTGCCAAGTCCTTCGCCCTTGGAGGCTCCCTTGACAAGGCCTGCAATATCTACGATTTCGACAGTAGCAGGAACGATACGGCCGGGATGGACAAGTTCGGCAAGCTTATTGAGACGCTCATCGGGCACGGTGATGATGCCGACCTGAGGTTCGATGGTGCAGAATGGGAAATTGGCAGCCTGGGCCTTTGCGCTCGACAGGCAGTTGAAAAGGGTGGATTTGCCAACATTAGGCAATCCTACAATACCACATTGTAAAGACATATTTTAGTGGGGTTAAAAGGGTTCGATGGGTTCGATGTTTTTTGGGGGGAATTTCCGGGATTTCGTTATTTCGGTATAACGTTATTCCGATATTACGGTATTACGATAAAAAAACGAAATAATGAGAAAAAACCTCTCAAGAAGCAATCACTTCGTCACCGTAATGATCAAACTGGCGATAGTAATAAGGATGGAGGTGATAGAGATGGCGAAGGACGAAAGGTTCGAGACCTCGCGATTAGCTGCACGCGTGCCACTGGGCTCCACGTAAATCACATCGCCATTCTTGATGAAATAGTAGGGACTT
>JAEEUA010000179.1 GCA_016286775.1 Bacteroidales bacterium | reverse complement strand
CCCATCTCGTCATCAATATCGACTTCATGGAGCAGTACTTCCGCTCCAGTCTCCTCAAGAATGGCTACGAAGAGATACCCGATGGACAATACGACGAAACAACGATGAAATCAACCGTCGTACCCTTCCGCAATGGCATCATGCTAAGCATCGCCGCCGGCATTGCCGAAAGCCAGGGCTTGCAGCACGTGCTCATGGCCAACCATTCGGGCGACCATTTCGTCTATCCCGACTGCCGCCCCGACTTCGTTGTTGCCATGAGCCACGCCATCGAAGAAGGCACCACCAACGGCGTTACGCTCTTCGCCCCCTACACTCCCCTCACGAAGCGCGAAATCGCCCTGCGTGGCCGCGAGTTGGGCGTCGATTATTCGCACACCTACTCCTGCTACAAGGGACACGACCGCCACTGCGGCACCTGCGGCACCTGCATCGAGCGCAAGGAAGCCCTCGAAGGTTTCGATCCCACGGAATACGAGGCGTAGGCTCTTGCGGAAACTTCATCCCGGAAAATAAATCTCCCCGGCAGCACTGATTGCTGTCGGGGAGATTTATAATAAATAACTAATGGGTTAAGGCTTCACCCAAATGGTGATCTTGCGGACACGATCCGCACCCGTACCAAGCGAGAGTGCTCCGTTGAATGGAATCTTGGCGTACTGCGTCACGGTGCTCACATGTGTGTCATATTCCTGAATAGACATATAGTCGTACGTATGGTTCACAATCTGCACCTGACCGCCAGCGAGGTATTCTATCTCCAGACAGCACTCGGTGTAGCCGCTCAGACCAGTGACATTCTGATACAGGCTATAGCCCTGGAAGAACGACTCTGCTGTGATGGTGGCGAGGAACTTCGAGAACTCAGCGACGCTGCCGCCCGGGAAGGTGCTATTGGCATCGGCCGAAGGTGGCGTAGCACTACCCTGGACATAGGACACTACGGGCGCTGGAATCTCGGCAAAATGTGCCGTGTAGCTCTTGTTGTCATCCATTTCGATGGTGTAAGACGCGGCACCGCTCTCACGCATCCCCCAGACCTCATTGTACCAACCTGTGAACTTCCATCCTGGTGCGGGAGTGGCTTCTATACGGAGCTCAGTGCCTTCCCAGAAGGTGTGGGTACCAGTGCCCTGATACTCCGGACCATTGGTTACGCGGGCCTTAACCGTACCATGGGAGGGATCATCGACCGCAAGCGTGAGTGTGAACTGCTGGGCTTCGCGGAAGTGCGCAGTGAGATAGACATCCTCGTTCTCCACATCGACCTCGAACATCGGGAAATACTCGTCTTCATCGTCATTCCAGTAGTCGAAGACGTAGCCCTCTCTTCGCTCAGCTTCGAAGTCGTACACGCCCATGTAAGTACCCAGATCATACCATTCATCGGCCTGGCCGCTCTCGGGGAAGTTCTTGATAAAGCCAGCACCCACGGGGTCGGACTTGAAATAGACATGCTTGCCCTGCTTGTTATCGAAAACGGCTCGATAATGCTTGGCATCCTGCAGGTTGACGATGGTGTAGGCGGCATCGGTAGAGACGATGGCTTCGCCATTGTCGAGGTCGATCCACTTGATGAACTCCATGTACCGACGCGGTACGGCAGTGATAGTAACGTTGGAGCCGCCCGTATAGTAACCCGAGCCGAGCACATAGCCCTTGGAGCCGTCGTTGGTTTCGAGCGTAACGGTCTTTGCATAGGGTCCCCAGACCTCCTCCTGACTGACATGGTTGCCATCAAAGATGGGCTTCATGAGCTTGCCGCTATAGGCAATGGGGTCGTCGTCAGCCCCTATCGTCTCGTAAATATAGGGTGCTTGGGCTTCGAAGGTAGTGGAATAGGTAGTGTAGCCGTTGTTGTCGGTATTGTCAGTGCCATCGGTCTTTACTACCTTCGGATAGGAGCGCACAGTGGTGTATTCGACGTGGAGCGGGTCGTTGACGCGGTTATTCCAAAGGTCCTTCCAAGGCTGGATGACAGCATGATCCTCGCCAGACTCCCACCACGAGACGGAATAAGGACTGTCGCCGTGGTCGGCATAGAGCACGGTGAAGTTCTTATCGGCCTGCGGCGAGCGCTCGGTGACGAAAGCGACCTCATCGGTGTCGTTGGCATCCACCTTAGCCTCCTTGGTGATGGTGCCAGCCACCCATTTGACGAAGTTGGGATGGCCTGCGGCCTGCTTGCCCTCGATGCCCTCGATGTTCTGGAACTCCTTCATCCAATAGGTGTCGATGGGGCATGCGAACTTCTGAGGTGCCATGCCCTTATTGGCTGTCAGCTCAATGGCTTGGGCAGGGTCGGTCATGTCGGCACGTGTGACGTAGATGGGGATATTGATGGGGTTGAAGACTAAGACGTTGTCCGTTACATCGACTAAACTCTGGTCGATGGGGAGGTGGAAAACCACAGCGGGGCGCTTCACGCCGCCCACAGCATCGCAGTTGACGGGCACGGTACTATCAACACCGAAGAGGAAGTGGGCCTCGTGTGCCTGGTTCTTCTCGCCGATGTAAATGGGTAGAGTACCGCCAGCGGCCTGCAGCGTGATCTGGGCATAGTAACCATTCTGGCCGTTGCCGTAATCGCCGTGGAACAAGGCGACGTCGAACACGAGGTCGTTGAAGTCCCAGTCGAAGGTATCACCAAGGTCTTCGCACATAACGCGGCGCGTGTAGGAGTTGACGAGATGGACACCGCTCTGAAGCTTGATGATCCAGTCGTTGTAGAAGCCGTCGGGCTTGATAAGACTATACTCATCCTGCGAATAGCCGGCATCGGTCTTCTTTTCGCACCAATAGTCGAAGCCAAGGTAATAATTGCCGTTGATGTACTGCACAGTCCAGTTGTTGTGGTCGGGCAGAAAGCCACCACGGCTCTCACGATAGTACCAATCTTCGCTGGACACACCGAACGCGTACATCACCTGCTCTTTGGCACCGCCCGAGGAGTTGAAGTCATTGATATGCTCGTAGCCTTCGGGGAGAGTGCCCACGCCATGCTCGAGGGCCTCGTCTACGTTGGTGATATTGTGGTCGTAGGGCGAGTTGGCGGGGATATAGCCATAGTCGAGGATGTGGAGGTTGTCCATACCAGAATGGATCTGACCGTAGTAGGGTGTCGACTGCTTGTCGCCCACCTGCTCAGAATGCTCAGGCTGTCCCCAGACATTCTCGACGAAGAATTCCGACCAGCGCACCTCGAGAGGTTTGGGCCACCGGTGAGTGGAGAACCACCAATATACGTAGGCACGCTCGTAGTTGGTGATGTCGCCTGGTGACCATCCCCAGGGAGCGCTGTCATCGGACGACAGTCCACCGGGCACCTCATAATGATACTCGGACACCCACTCGTTCGAGTTGGTGTTCATGCCTCGGGTGACAGCTTCGATCTCGGTTCCACTAATGGGCATAGGGTCGAAGCCCCAGTTCTGCTCGGGGTCAATGACGGGGAATGCATGGTGGAAGGCCTGCTCATAGTTGACGGATGTGGTCTTCTGTCGAATCGTCAATTCATCGCTTGGTGTATAGTCCTGGCACGAAGCAAAGACTGCGACACCAAGCAAGGCCGCACTCACAAATTTGAACGTTTGTCTTTTCATCATAATGTTGTTTAGTTACAATAAAGTATTTAGGTAAATAAAATAATACACTTCGAATGGTCAGGTCATTTAGGTCATAATTTGTCACATACCTAACACGAACACGCATTGAAATTTGTTGCGTCTCCATAGTGTTAAGATGTAAAAATTGCTTAAAAAAGCAACAAAAAATGGCGAAAAATCTCGGCAAAGATAGGTGTAATAAAACTATTTTCCAAATTTTTCCCCCAAAAAAAGTTATTATTCTCCTAAAAAACACATTTCAACGCCATATTTGTTACAAAAATCTCGTTCCCTCGAACATATTTGCTACCAATTCGCGAAGAAAAGTAACAGCATGTCCGCCAAGAAACCGAAGAGGACATGATTCAATCGTCGCATGTCCGCTCACGTTCCGTGGAGGATATGCCGCTGTTGTCGCATGTCCGCTCGCGTTCCTTGGAGGATATGCCGCGGTCGCCGCATGTCCGCTTGCGTTCCTTGAAGGATATGCTGCGGTCGTCGCATGTCCGCTCGCGTTCTTTGGAGGATATGTCGCGGTCGTCGCATGTCCGCTCGCGTTCCTTGGAGGATATGTCGCGGTCGTCGCATGTCCGCTCGCGTTCCTTGGAGGATATGCTGCAATCGTCGCATGTCCGCTCGCGTACCTTAAAGGATATATAAGAATCGTGGCATGTCCCCCAAGGTTCCTGAAAGGACATGCCACGATAAGAAACAGGTTATTCTAGCTTAGGACTGCTCGACCCCGCTCGAGAATGATCTTTCGAGCAGTGAGAATGGTGCCGTTCCTCGCAGCAAAAGGCATTGCAATACGCATGCTGCTCGTCAAGGATATCACTCACGAACAATATCCTTTACGACAACGTCGTCGAAATGCTGGAGTGCCCAATCGACCAGAGAAAGGAGCGAGGGCATAAGTGACTTGCCCGTTTCGGTGAGCGAATACTCCACCTTGGGCGGTACCTGCGGATAAACCTCGCGATGGACGAGGTTGTAATGCTCGAGGTTCTTGAGTGTCTGCGACAACATCTTCTGCGAGCAGTCGGACATCAGTTTGTGAATCTCGTTGAATCGCAATGTACCCGTATCGCTCTTATGGAGCATGAACAGAACCAACATGGACCACTTGTCGCCAAAACGGCTAATCACTTGCCGGATAGGGCATGCCAAATACTCTGCCTTGAAGTCTGCCATAACGTGTTATAAATGTTTAAAAGTTTGAAAGTTTGAGGGTTCGAGAGTTTGAGGGTTTGAGGGTTTGTTAAAATATGAATTACCGTGTGCAAAAATACGGATATTTTCGGTATTTGATGCTATTTTGATGATGATTTATTCGCGATGATGAGTGGGAAACTGTCTTCTGTAGAGTCGATGTGGCAAAATGGTTCCTAAAAGTGAGTTTTATAGTTTCGAATAGTGAGTGTTAAAGTATATTAAAGTAACTACGAGGGGATTGCTGTAAATCAGCAATTCTAACTTTTTGGTAACTATGGAACGAAAAAGTGCCTTCTTGCAGGAACCAATTTTTTGCCCTATCTTTGCACCGTCAAAACGAACAAATAACCCTTTAAATAAATAGAATTATGAAACAAATTGAGACAATCAAGACTGGCAAGAATTACAGTGCAGTAAGCGTAGGCAAAATGAGCGAGATTATCGAACACGTACTTCCAATGGGACCAAATATTACCATTCAGGGCAAGGTATTTGGAGGTCAGGCCGTAGGTGCAACAGGTAGCGAGTTCTCATTCCAGACACTCGTTCCCGGCCAGGACAGCGGATTCCTGCACACCCACAAGACTCACGAGGAACTTTACTTCATCCTGAAGGGCGAAGGTCAGTATCAGGTAGATGGCGAGATTTTCCCCGTCAGCGAAGGCACGATCATTCGTGTGGCGCCCGATGGCAAGCGTGCACTGAAGAACACCGGCAGCGAGAATCTGACAATGCTCTGCATCCAGTACAAGGCCAATGCCTTCACAGAGGCAGACAGCCCCATGACTGATGGTAACATCCTTCAGGAACCACTCAACTGGTAAACGGCAATGATGCAGAAAGCTCTTGAATTTCTGCGCGAACACAATGAGGTGGCTTTCGCTACAAGCGATGGCCACCTTCCTAAATTGCGCATATTCCAAATAATGCAGCAGGAAGGCCACGTGCTATACTTCGCCACTTCGGCCAAGAAAGCGGTGTATAGGGAACTGAAAGAAAATCCTAATGTGGAGATACTGGCTTATGCTGACAATATATCGGTGCGCTGCGCGGGAATGATAAACTTTGACGTCGAAGATGAAACGAAGCGCTGGATTTTCGAACACAATCCGGTACTGCCACGCCTCTACCCCAGTTATGACGCTATGGAATACTTTCGTCTGCCGATTGCAGAAATGGATTACTTTGACCTCTCTCCCACTCCTCCCCTATTCAAGCACTTTGACCTAATGACAGGAGCAGTCGTATGACTTGAGACATACGACTGCTCTTATATTCAGGAGGATTGTTTATCGCTGTGACAATGGGGACACGAGTCCTTGCCTGCCGTTGGCTTGGCGTGATCGTGATGCACCGAGCAGTGGCTATCGGAACAGCCTCCGCAACAGCCGTCGCACCGACGACCGCCCGTACGGCGCAGCGTTGCAATGGACCAATAGGCGCCGGCGCCTACAATGAGGAGAACTATGATGGTGGCCAGGTTCATATTTCGGTGATTAAAAAGCGGAAAGCAGGAGGTGTGCGAGGAAAGCAACAAGCCAAGCGACGACACACTGCAGGATTACAACATTCAGTGCCCATTTTCCTCCCAGTTCGCGACGCACGGCTGCAATGGCTGCAACACAGGGTGTGTAGAGCAGGCTGAAGACGAGGAAGACGAAGGCAAGGGCGGGCGTCATGATCTCATAGAGTCCAGCATCACCGGGGAAGAGAACACCGATGGTGCCCACGACACTTTCCTTGGCCATGAAGCCCGAGACGAGCGCAGTCACCCATCGCCAGTCGCCCAAACCGAGGGGCGCGAAGAGCGGGGCTATGGCACCGGCAATGTCGGCCAACATGCTCTCGGTCTCATCGACCATCGACAGATGCCAGTTGAAGTTGCGGAGGAACCAGATGACAAGCGCAGCGAGGAAGATGACGGTGAAGGCTCGCTGGATGAAATCCTTGGCCTTCTCCCACATCAGACGCAGCGTGTTGCGTGCCCCGGGCAGACGATAGTTGGGCAATTCCATCACGAAGGGCACTGGTTCTCCCTTGAAGACAAAACGCCCCAGGATGGCAGCCACGAGAATGCCCGTGAGGATACCCAGGAAATAGAGCGAGATGACAATCCAACTGCCATTGGAAGGGAAGAACTTCATGCAGAACCATCCGTAGATGGCATATTTGGCCGTACACGACATGAAGGGCGTGAGCATGATGGTGAGCTTGCGGTCGCGTGCCGAGGGAAGGGTTCGCGTGGACATGATGGCTGGCACCGAACAGCCGAAGCCTACGAGCATCGGGACAATGCTTCGACCCGAGAGACCTACCTTACGCAACAGCTTGTCGGACACGAAGGCTACACGGGCCAGATAACCCGAGTCCTCGAGCATAGAGAGCCAGAAGAACAGGATGACGATGACGGGCATGAAACTGAGCACCGTCGAGACACCGGCATAGACAC
>JAEEUA010000178.1 GCA_016286775.1 Bacteroidales bacterium | reverse complement strand
CGATGACCGTGTATCCATAGCGATGATTGGTGTCGAGGCCCTTTATGGTGTAGCTGGTTTCAAGGATGTCGGAGATGGTGTCGATGGCGATACGCTTGAAGGCATAATCTGATTCAAAATCCTCGTAGGAGTTGGTGTCGGCTGGACTTACTTCGATGAGGGTGGCATCGGGATAATCTTCGGTAGCATCGCCGCGCAGGATGATGAGCTGGTCGATGTAGAGGCGTTCCTTGTTGATCGAGAGGGTCACCTGGGTAGCCTCCGTGCCGCTATGGAGAACGTAGAGATACTCCTTGGTGGTGGCCGAGATACGGTGCTTGGCGCTGCATGGACCTGCTGTGACGGTCAGCACAGGCTGCTTGCCGCTGTAGCTGCGAGCCTGGATGACGAGGGTGAAGCGTCCGCCCGAGGCCGTCATGTCGAGGGCTGGGGTGGTGAGGGAACCTGTGGCATTGGGGGCACCCACGCGTACCCATCCACCTGCCTGGCAGATTCGTTCGCCCGTCCAACCGGGTGTCGTGGTGTATTCGTCCAGCCTGGCGCTGAGTTCGGTCATGTCGGGGTTCTCGTAGCTGCCCGAACTGAACTTCTCGAAATCCTCATAGAGCGAGACGGGCCGGGTGGCCAACGTGTCGTAGCGGAAGACGTTCAGCGAATAGGAGGCTGCCTGGATGGCTTCGGTCCAGTGTGCGGTGAAGGCATTGCTGTAGAGGTCGGAGGCTTCGAGGGCAGTGGGTGTGCCCACCGATTCGCTGCGGAAGTCGAAGGTCACGATGCTGTCGCTGCCCAGTTTGATGTTGGTGACATCGCGGTCGATCCATTGGCCGTCCCAGGTGGTGGCAGCGGGTTCCGAAGTGCCTGTGAAGGCGTTGTTCTTAGGTCTGTACAACGAACTGCTGGTCTGTGGATAGAGGTCGAACCGGTGGGAGGCATACGAACGGTCGTTGTCGGCAGGGACGATGCAGTAGCGCGGATGCTCGCCGTCGTTGACGGTGTTTCTTGTCCATTCCGACCTGAGATAGTCCACGTGGGTGATCATCATGCCTTGGCTGGGGATGTTGCTGTCCCATCCAGTCTGCAAACGGGTTTCGAGGAGGAAGTATTCGTTCGGATTCGGCGACTGCAGCTTGTAGGCGCAGTTGCTCAGCTTGATGTCTTCGAGGTGCAGGCCGAGCGCCGGCTCCTTGATCTCGTCGAGGTCCATCCAGCCCAACGAGTAGCGTTCCAGGGCGGTGTAGGCAGCGGGAGTACGGGTCGAATCGTTGTAGCAGCCGTAGTCCATGATGTCGTAGCATCCGGTCATCATCTGTGTGCCGTCGGTGGTGTTGTAGTGGTCGGCAAGTCCGAGCACATGTCCGAACTCGTGGCAGAAGGTACCGATGCCAGTGGGTTCGAAACCTGTCGAACCATAGATTTCGCAGGCGCATGCGTAGGTGTCGATGACCTTCTCGTCGAGGGTAAGACTGATGCCCGTAGTCGAAAGCTCGTACTTGTGTGGCCAGATGCAGTCTTCCGAAGCGCCGTAGTTCTCGCCGTAGCCTGCATAGATCACAAAGACCATATCGACCTTGCCGTCCTCGTCGTAGTCGTATTGCGAGAAGTCGATGTCGAGGTTCGTGTCGGCCTTCATGCAGGCATCGCGAATCATCAGTTCCGGCTGCTGGTCGTTGCCCATAAAGTTGTTGCTTCCATAGTGGGCCATGGTCTGGTTGAGCGACACGGGGCCCACTACGTCGAAGATCGGGCTGAACTGTCCCATCGACTGGTCGCGGAAATAGTCGCGTGCCGAACCATAGGGCGTTGACAGGGTGCAGCCCTCTTCGTTCATGATGCGCTGGAAGTATTCGGCGTCGATTGTGAACTTCACGTCGGAGAATTCTGCCAGGATGATGAGTCCGCGCACCTGCCCCTTGGTTGGGAAGGTGCCCACCTGCATGTCGCCGGATTCGGCCGTGCGCAGCGTGGCACGCCGGACGGGAGCCATCTCGTTCAGGCCGAAGGCCGCGTGGTCATCGAGGAAGTCCTTTTCCTCGTCCGAACGCAGGTCGGCATCGTGGGCAGCGGGCGAGGAGGGGATGCACACGACGCGGCCCCCCGAGAGCTGGGCGTAGCGCAGCCAGCCGTCCTCGTCCTGCGCGAGAGGGCGTCCGTCGGTCGTGGTGATGAGGTGGCGGTGTTCGTCGCCCTGCATCCGAATATGCAGGGTTGTGCCGTCGGGCTGCACGCGCTTCACAGTGCCCCGGTAGGCGGGGATGGCATAGAGTGCGAGGGCAGCAATGGCGAGGAGTGTGGTCGAAAGGAACTTCTTCATGTTCGAAACAGGTAAAATGATTCGTCGCCGCAAAGGTACAAATAAAATTGCATAAAATGGTGGAAAATCGTACAAAAGTGGTCATTTTATCATAGACAAACGCTGACAAAAGACCTTTTGACCGGGAAGAATCGGGCGAAGGGATTGAAGTTTTGAGAAAAATGTCTATATTTGCACGTAGAAATTCGTCCTATACATTATTAAATTTAAAACACAATCACATGAAGAATTCCAAACACCTGTTTCTGGCATCTCTTCTTGCTGTGGCAACGGCATCTGTTCTTGCCCAGAGCGAAGACGTGCCCACAGCCTATGGTTGGCTCGATTCCGACACATGGGCAGCACAGAACGGCGAGACCTCACGCCGAGGCCTGGCATCCTTCGCACTCAGTGACCCGACCAACATCACTGTCATCCGTGAGCTGACCTACAGCAATTCGCTGGGCAGCGCGGTCTTTCACGATGGTCTCTGGTACTACATGGACTATTACCAGACGGACTATGGCTACGACTCCGGCACCTTCAACTCGCTCGATCCCGAGACAGGCGACGTGACGCTCATTGCCGACTATGGCCGTGCGCGTTCGGGCCCGATGTTTGCCTGTATGACCTGGAGCTATGCCGACCAGAAGATGTATGCCCTCAACGGACTCAATGGCGGCGATGGCCTCGTTTCGGTCGATCTGGAGACGGGTGATGTCAAGAACGAATGTGTCTTCGTCTTCGATGTGCCCGATACGGACCAGATGTCCTCGTTCCAAAACACCTTGAAGTCCCTTGCTATAACCTACGACGGCGACATCTATGGCGTGAGCTATTGGGGCAAGGTCTATAAGGTCAATCCCAATACCGGTGTCTGCAACTTCGTCTCCAAGCTGAGCTACATCGGCGAGGTGACCAGCTATTCCGGCACAGCCCTGCAGTATCCCCACAACAACTTCTTCTACGACGAGGATCGCGGCCAGTGGTACCTCTATATGTACACCTATCCCTATCCAAGCGCAGGTTATACCATGCTCCTGAAGGTCGATATCACCACGGGTACCGCCGAGGTAGTTGACAACAACAAGCTTGCTGCACAGTTCGAAGGCCTTTACATTCCCTTCCAGGTGGCAGAGGCTTCGGCTCCCAACAAGGTCACCGACCTCACTGTCACTCCTGGTGCAAACGGCGCCCTGCAGGCCACCGTCGAGTGGAACAACCCGACGACCACCTTCGGACGTGGCGGCACCCTGATCAGCATCGACTCGGTGGTTGTCTATCGCGACGGTGTGGCTGTCAGAACCTTCACTGGCGTAGCTCCCGGCGAGCATCTGAGCCTGGTGGATGACGTTCCCGAGAGCCGTTTCTACAGCTATCGCGTGCAGTGCTTCAACGAGGCAGGTCCTGGCGACCGCAAGGCTGTCAGCGCCTTCATCGGCCACGATACTCCCATGGCTGTTGCCGAACTCACGGCTACGGCCGATGATAGTGCCGAGCACAAGATCACCGTTTCCTGGACAGCTCCAGCGGCGGGCATCTATGGCGGCTGGATCGATGTTGAGAACCTCAGCTATCGCGTGGTGCGTTCCGATGGGGATACCCTTTACGCCGACTTCAAGGAGACTACCTTCACCGATGCTCCTGCCTCTTTGGCCAACTACAGCTACACGGTCACTGCCATCACCCCCGACGGAGAGAGTGCACCTGCCACTTCGAACCCCGTTATCGGCGGTCCCGCTGTCCTGCTGCCCCATACCTTCACCTTCAGCGAGGAGGAGTTCCCGCTCTGGACCGTCTATGACAACAACGGCGACGAAATCTGCTGGCAGCCGACCGGACCATATTCCTACAATGTCCTCTATCCCGGTGCTTACGTAGGCTATAGCTACTATTATGGTGTGGGTGGTGCCGACTGGCTCATCTCGCCTGCCATCAAGTTCGAGGCCAACAAGCACTACAAGCTCTCGTTCGATGCCCGTTCCTACGGCAATTCGCCCGAGTGTCTCGCCATCACGATGGGCAAGTCGAATGACTGGATGGACCAGGATTCGATCGACCAGTTCGACTTCGCATCCACTGCTGCCATCCGTCTTCGCACCAACCTGCCTGTTCTCGAAGAGGAAGGCGAATACCATGTCGGATTCTTCGCCCGCAGCTTCTATCAGAACTGGCAGCTCAGCATCGCCAATGCCACCATCGAGGAGGACCACGACGGTTCGCTCACGGGCACGGTCACCGATGCCGCCACGGGTGCTATCATACCGGCTGCTCTCGTCACCCTCACCGCATCCGACGGCACCGAACAGGAGATCCTGACCAATCCCGAAACGGGTGTCTATACGTTCCGCTATGTGCCTTCGGGCACTGTCAGCGTGAAGGTAGAGCGCCTGGGCTACGAGAATGGTCGGGGCGAAGCCACCATCACCGAGTTTGAGCAGACCACGCTCGATATTGCGCTGACCGCACTGCCCACCTACACGCTTTCGGGCAACGTGGTCGATAAGGTAGGCGATCCCGTCGTGGGCGCTCGGGTAACGCTCGAAGGCTACAACGAATATGCCGGCAGCACCGATGCCGAAGGCAGGTTCAGTATGGCAGGCATCATGGCCAGCGAGAACTACAACCTCAGCATCGTCAGCAACCGTCTGCAGCCATATCAGGCCGTACAGCCCATGACTGCCGATACCGACCTCGGCACCCTCACCCTCGACGACAAGATCCTGGCTCCTGCACAGATCACCGCTCAGCTCAACGAGGCTGGCGTACCCGAAATCTCCTGGAGCAATCCTGTCAACGACGATGTAACCTTGCGCTACGATGCCAACCTGCTCTACACCTCGTTCGGCACCTCCCAGTCTTCGTCGTATGCCGTCTTCGGCAATGTCTTCCGCACACCAGGTCTCTACCGGGGTGCCCAGTTCTACCTGAGCGAAACGGGCCAGACCGTCTATGGCGTCACCGTCTATGCCTTCGACCTCGATGCGAACGGACAGCCCACCCAGGACATCCTTGCCTCGAAGTACGTTAGCGTAACCCAGGGTGCCTGGAACACGATGACCTTCGACCAGCCTGTTGAGGCTCCACGCGGTGCCTATATCTGCGTTGCCTACTACGGCTTTGTCGGCCTGGGCGCCAGCGAGCCGAACGACAGCTATCCCTTCGTCGAAGGCGTCAGCTGCTACACCGGCGACTACACCACGGGCCAGTTCTTCTATATCGAAAGCGCCGGCTATCGCTACAACTTCATGTTCCGTGCCACCGTCGCTCCGTTCGATGCCGAGGAGGAGGCTGCCAAGGCCAAGTTCTGCCGTACTCAGCAGGATGAACCGGCAATGAACAATGAACAATTAACAATGAACAATGAGGTGGGCTCGATCGAAAGTCATCCGCTCATCAAGGCCGTCAGCCCGGCCGAGCCTCGCGTAAGGCGCAATGCAATCGGCGACCGCACCTGGTTCGACCTCTATCGTCTGACTCCTGCCACTGTTGCCCAGCCCGAGACCTGGACCCAGCTGCTCGACAGCGTCAAGGCCCGCACCTACACCGACGAGGGCATTGCCGAACTCCCGATGGGAACCTACGAGTATGCCGTGCGCTGCCATTACACCGACGGCCTCACCAGCAGCTTCGTCCTCAGCGACAGCATCGGCTGGAAGATGCACACCAAGGTAACGGTAAGGCTCACCACCAACACGCCGACCAACGAGGCCGAGGGTGCATGGATTCAGCTCGTCTATGGCGGTGGCGTCCATGCCTATGGCGACTATGCCGATGCGAACGGCGAGGTGACCTTCGCGGATGTCTGGAAGGCTGACTACGACCTCACTGTCAACCTCAAGGGCTTTGGTCAGATCTTCGAGACCGTAAGGTTCGACACGGAGGACAGCTATACCATCGAACGTCAGCTCACCGAGACACAGGTAACTCCATTCGGCCTCAAGATCATCAACGACGACGAGTCCGACCTTGGCAACCGTCTGTTCGTCTGGAACTTCGCCGACCAGCTGTTCGACGGCTTCGAGGATCACGAGGCATTTGCCATCAATTCGCCCGGCGAACTGGGCTGGCAGTACCTCGACTTCGACGATCCGGAAGAAGGCACCGGCTACCTGAATGACCTTGAGTATCCCAACCGTGGCGGTTCGTTCGCCTATCTGGTGTTCAACCTCAGCAAGGTCGTTGGCAACCAGACCAGCTACAGCTACTACTTCACGGCCAACTCAGGCCAGCAGATGCTCACCTCGTGGGCGAACTCCACCGACCAGAACTGGCTCGTTTCGCCGCGCCTCTTCTTCGACGAGGACTTCAAGTTCGCCTTCTACGCCAAGGGCTACGGCTACCAGACCGAGACCTTCATGGTAGGCTACACCACTTCGACCGACTACACCGACACCGCCAGCTACCAGTGGTTCGAGTATGAGCCCGTCTATGCCTGGGAGGTTGCCAGCCAGGAGTTCAAGGTGAACAGCTACTGGACACGCTACAGCTTCGACATCCCCGCCGATGCACAGTATGTCACCATCCGTCAGACCGACGGCAACTACATCTTCATGATCGACGATGTGGCCATTGGTCTGCCCGAAGGCTTCCCTGCCGCTGCACCCCAGCGCAGGGCCACCGGTCGCCGGGCTCCAAGCCTCGATGGTGCCTACAAGGTATATCTCGACGGCGAGCTGGTCGAGCAGGTTGACGACAGGCAGTACCTCTTCGAAGGTCTTACTTCGGGTGAGCACACTGCCGGTGTCATTGCCTCCTACACCTCGGGCGACACCGAGATGAGCACCATCACCTTCCAGGTCGAAGGTCCCGACAACATCGAGATCCTCCCGACCGAACCCACCGCAACTTCCGCCTACGATCTCTATGGCCGTCGGGTGGATGCCGGCAAGGCTCCGTCCGTCATCATCCGACAAGGTCAGAAGAGCCTTAAAAAGTAAACTAAGAGATAAGAGAGAAATAGTATTTTAGTCGTAACGCCCGCACGTCATGATGATGTTCGGGCGTTTTTTGTTAAAAATGAATT
>JAEEUA010000177.1 GCA_016286775.1 Bacteroidales bacterium | reverse complement strand
GGATTTTTTTTGCAAATGAAGCCAGAAGCGCCAAAAAACTGCTCACAAATAATTATTTTTCACATTTGCTTGGAGTTTTCTGCAAAACTGATTATCTTTGCACCCGTATAATCCCATTCACAACCACTATGAAAAGCAGTTTTCGACACGTCTTTTCCTTCATTGCCCTTTTTGCCTCCCTCCTTGCCGCACTTCCTTTGTCGGCCGAGGCTGCTCCCGGACGTGAACAGCCCGCTATCGAGATGCTGGGTGACCGCACGATCATCTACCCCGGGCGACTCGACCTGCACGGCGACGAGACGTTGATGGACATCCTCCAGCTCGTTCCCGACCTGCTGATCGGCGGCTACGACAACCTGTTGGGCAGCTACCAGCTGCGTCTCGACAACGTGGCCATCTCGGGCGACAGCCGACTGGTGATGACGCAGATGCTGGCCAAGGACATCCAGAAGATACAGGTCTGCGACAACTCGGGTGTTGCCAAGGGACGTACGGGCGAGGGATGCGTCATCGATATCAACCTGCGCCCCTACGAACCAGGCGCCCATGGCTTCGCTTCGCTGCAGTATGCCACCGACCACCAGCTCGACGGCACTTCCAACATCCGCTACGGCAGCGAGAAAACCGACCTCTTCGCCAATGCACAGTTCAACCGCACCGACGTCAGGAGCACCTACAAGGACCAGCAGTACCTCCACGCCGAGATGGTGAGCCGGCTGACTAGCCGCGACCTGCTGCGCACCTATGCCATCCAGAGCTACAAGAACACCAATACCCCCTCCCCCAACCTGCGCAAGAACCTGCGCGAGGAGATGTTCCTCTTCCGTGGCCGATGGTTCCACACCTTCAACGACCTGGGTACCGAGCTGCTCACCCTCGTTTCCTATTCACGCGAAAACAATCCGCTCGAGCAGTTCGCCATCCGCGACAACGAGCATCGTGTGATCCACAACAGCTACGACCAGCCCGTCTGGCTCGTCGAACTCAACACGCCCATTCCTGCCGTCCAAGGGCTGAAGATGATGACCGGCATCGAAGCGGGCTACAACATCCAGGACTATGGCATCAACCAGCACAACGAGACAGGCCTGGCATTCGACGAGGAGAGCACCTATCACATCTTTCACCACGATGCCTATCTGCAGCTCAACTATCGGCGTGGCCCCCTGCTCCTCACGCTGGGCGACCGCGTGATGTTCTATCACTACAACCAGAAGGGCTATTCGGGCGGTTGGTCGAAGAACTCCACGCGCAACATGTTCCAGGCAAGTGCTGTGTTCACTCCATATCCGCGCCATCAGTTCCAACTCGCCTACTACCGCAAGTTCACCAACCCCAGTGCCCTCGACGTGTTCATCGAGCTGTGGCCCAACACGGCAGGTACCTTCATCGGCGGCGCAGCGGACCTCGAAGAGACGCGTGTCAACCAATTCAAGGCATCCTACGGCTACACCCAGCCCAACTTCACGGCCAAAGCCAATGGCAGCTACTACACCACCAGCGACGACAAGAAGTACCTCAAAGCCGATGCTTCGGTCTATTACAAGGTAGGGCATCTTTCGCTCACGGTAGGCTACAACCTCTACACCCTCAAACAATCTGCTGCAGGCGAAACCGTTCGCACCACCTGGCACACCATCCGCCTCGTACCGAAGCTCTATCTCCCCCAGCATTGGCAGGCTGGAGCCCAGTTCATCTGGTATTCCGACGAATTGCCCTATCGCGTGCTCAGCTACGACAACAAGCCCTTCTACGGCTGTCTCGACCTCGGCAAGCAGTTCGACTCCCATCGCCACCTCAGCCTCCAGTGGCACGACATGTTCAACCATCACCTCAGCGCCCTCCTCGCCACCGCCCTCTGGAAATTCTAACCCTTCGTCACCACAGCAGCCATCCTTGGCTGCCAGATCTTCCCCCATGTACCCGCAGCAGCCATCCTTGGCTGCCATGATCTTCCCCCTTGTTTCCGCAGCAGCCGTATATGGCTGCTCATAATCCCCTCAAAACCCTATGAAACTCCCCCTCCTCCTCGCAGCCCTATGCGCCCTCTTCACCCTTCAGGCGCAGACCTATCAACCCGACCTCGTCATCAAGCTCTGGCCCAACGGCGCACCCACCAGCAACGGCGACATGGAGCCCGAAAAGGACTTCGGCACGCACTTCGAGCACACCCAGGACCCCGACATCTCGGTCTATCTGCCCGAGCATCCCTGCGGCCTCGCTGTGCTCGCCATCCCGGGTGGCGGCTACAGTGGTGTGTGGTACAACCACGAGGGACATCTGCCCGCAGCCTGGTACAACGAGCAGGGCATCGTCTATGCCGTGCTGAAGTACCGTCTGCCCAATGCCCATCCCGAAGTGCCGCTCGACGATGTGCAGCAGGCCATGCGCATCCTGCGTGAACATAGCAGCGAATGGAACATCCAACGCCTCGGCGTACAGGGTTGTTCGGCCGGTGGTCACCTCGCCTCGACGGCAGCCACCCACTACACCTCGCCCGATGTCCGTCCCGACTTCCAGATCCTCTTCTACCCCGTCATCTCGCTCGACCCCACGTTCACTCACTATTGGTCGAGTCATTTCCTGCTGGGCGACAAGCCTTCGAAGAAACTCGTCCAACAATACAGCAACGAACTGCAGGTGACCTCCGACACGCCGCCCGCCTTCATCCTTGCCAGCAGCGACGATGGCCTGGTGCCTGTGCGCAACAGCATCGAATACTACAATGCCCTGGTCGCAAAAGGTGTCTCCGTCACCATGCACCTCTATCCCGTGGGTGGTCACGGCTGGTGTTGGCGCGACAATTTCCGCTACAAGCCGCAGTACGTCAGCGAACTCGGTCAATGGCTGCGCACCCTGTTGCCCCAGCGTCGTGTGCTCTGGATAGGCGATTCGATTACTGATGGCGGGTGGGGACGTAGTGGTGGCGACATGCGTCCATCGAGCGAACGCGTCGAGTGGGACAAGAACCACGTCTATGGACATGGTTATGTCGAACAGTGCGCCTCCTACTTCGAGAGCCAGTATCCCGACGACCAGATCCAATGCTGGAACCGCGGCATCAGCGGCAACACACTCGAACAGCTCGCCGCTCGCTGGCAGCAGGATGCCATTGCCCTGCGTCCCAACGTAGTCAGCATCCTCATCGGCATCAACGATGCCTGCACCTTCTTCGATCGTCAGAAGCAGGACCCCACGCTCACCTTCGACATCCAGGCATGGGAAGACCAGTATCGCACGCTGCTCGATCAGACGCGCGACTCGCTGCCCGGTGTGCAGCTCGTGCTCTGCACCCCCTTCATCGCCCGTGCCGGTTGGGTAGCCGAGACCGACAACTACATCCAGCGACAGCAGCTGATGGACCAGATGGCATCCGTGGTGCGCCGACTCGCCCAAGACTATCATGCCACGCTTGTGCCCTTCGACACTCTCTTCCGCGACCTGCGTGACCAGCATCCCACTTCGAACAACTCCTACTGGATCTGGGACGGCATCCATCCCACCCCTGCAGGTCATCGAAAGATGGCAGATATGTGGATTGAGACAGCAGGAAGTTGCATTTTGCCGCAATAATCCGGCATTTTTCATACCTTTCGATGTTTTTTCCCGCAAAACTCTTGGCAGAACCGATTTTTCTCCCTATCTTCGCACCGTTTTTAACAAAGCTCGACAATCACCCATTGTTA
Source organism: Bacteroidales bacterium (assembly GCA_016286775.1). GTDB lineage: Bacteria > Bacteroidota > Bacteroidia > Bacteroidales > UBA3663 > Liminaster. Next base: position 3,688 of record JAEEUA010000177.1, on the reverse strand, counting down.
ATTGTTAATTATTAATTGTTAATTGAACAAGTTATGAAAGATAATTCCTGGCAGAACTTCCTGAACAAAGGGAACCAAGGCGGCCCCAAGGGCAAGGGTGGCAAACAAGCCGGCACCGCTTCGACCAAAGGCAACAAGGCCGCTCCCAAGCAAATGAACCGTCGCACGCAGTAATCCATCTGCCGTGTCCCCGCATCCGGGTTAGCGAACACCTCGCTAACCCGTTTTTCGTTTCTCGGCCCTGACGATGCTCTTTTTCAAACGTCATATTGTCAAAACGACGATTTTGCTTGCGCGCGTAATATAATACAAAAACAGACGGGACAGGCAATAATTACATTGTCTGTCCCGTCTGTGATTTTCGGTTGTTTCGTCCTATCCGTACATCAATATTCCTCTTCGTTGAAGAAGAAGTCGTCCTTTTGCGGATAATCGGGCCAAAGATCTTCGATGGATTCGTAGATGTCGCCTTCGTCTTCCATCTCCTGAAGATTCTCAATCACTTCAAGAGGTGCGCCTGAACGGTTGGCATAATCAAGCAGTTCCTCACGAGTGGCAGGCCACGGTGCATCTTCGAGCTTTGAGGCCAATTCAAGTGTCCAATACATAGATTTTGAATTATTAATAAGATGTTAGTTTTAGTCTTTTTTTCGGTCGGAAACACATATATTCCGTCGAATTTGCGCGCGAAGATAGTGGTTTTATCAATAGGTTGGTCAAAAGAGGGCAAATATTTAGGGAATTTTAACTAAAAGGCCACAACATAATGCTGTTTGAAGAAGCGCGGCTTGAGGATAGCCAGTCCATAATCGTAGAGATCCATTGTGATGGAAACATCGTCGCGATCGCACAACTGGTCCCAGAAAATCTCGTTGACACGACCTGGGCGGATTGCTCGAACGAAGATCACCGTGTCGTCCTTCGAATGGGCCAGTACCCACTCGACAAACTGCTGGGCAAGGACTGCCGAGGGCTTGAAGTTCTTCTGTTCTACGGCTGCAGGATCCTCGAATGGATTGACATTGATGGCGATGAAGTCGAAAGGTTCAGACTGGTCGAGTTGCTCAAGATTGTGGACAAACGAAACCTGCGACATGCGGTCTTCCAGCCACGACAAATTGACCTCTGCCCGGGTCTGTGCCACCGGATCGGTCAACGCTGTCACGCGCAGACGGCTATCGGACAGGACAAGGGGAAGGAGGGTATAGCCCCCATCGGAGACGATTTCGACAGCATGGCGGCAACGGAAACGATTGGCGAGACGCAGCACGAGACACGCGACCTTGAACGACACGGGGGCCTGCTTTGTGTAGGTACGCTGCATGCGCCGATAGGCATAATAAGGCAGTTTCTCTTCAATCACCTCGGTGATGATAGAGTAGGCGAACGGAGAATGCACACCGAAGCCTTTGCGATGCTTCAGCTTGCGCACACCCTTCGACAAGTATTCCTTGAGTTTCTTTTTAGCACCCATAGGGTACAATTGGCAAATGATTAATAACTAAAAATGGTCCTACAGCCTCAAGCCCTTCAGGACCTCATAATAAAACCCGATGGCTTCGCGAATCTCACAGGGCCGGATGTACTCATCGGCCGTATGGCTCCGCGAAGATTGGCCAGGTCCCATCTTGAGCGTCGGGAATCGCATCAATGCCTGGTCACTGAGCGTCGGTGAGCCAAAGGGCTGACCTCCCAGTGCAACAATGCGTCGGAGAAGCGGATGATCAGCCGGAATGGACGAGGGCTGCAGACGCGTACTGCGTGGATTCAGCTCGACCACGGGGCTGTTGGTCGTTGGCTGTTGCCCGCTGGCTGCCGGCCACTGGATAGGACTGACTTCTCGACGCAGCAGCTCCACCACCTCGTCGTTGGAATAGGCATCCGTCGTACGGCAATCGACCACAAAGGTGCAGGTGTCGGGGATGACGTTATGCGCCGTCCCGGCCTGAACTCCTGTAACGGTCACCTTGACGGGGCCCAGCGTTGTCGACTCCCGCTCGAAACGGAACGTCCTCAACCGTTGAATGGCATCCACGGCAAGGTAAAGGGCATTGACCCCCTCGTTGCGAGCGGCATGTCCCGACTTGCCGTGTGCGATGCCATCGATGACGACAAGCCCTTTCTCGGCGATGGCTGGCTGCATGCCGGTAGGTTCACCCACAAGCCCGACATCAATCCGTGGCAGGAGCGGCAGGACACGCTCGATGCCATCTCGACCCCCAACCTCTTCCTGGGCCGAAGCCACGAAGACAAGATTGTAGTTACGCGATGCCTCCTCCTCGATCAGCAGGAAGAAGACATGGAGCAGCGAAACGAACGAGGCACCATCGTCGTTGGAACCCAGACCGTAAATACGTTCCTCACGACTGCCATCCGGAAGGATCACCTCCTCACGACTGGCACAAAACGGATTGTGCTTCCAGGTCGAAACAGGCTTCACCGTATCTATATGCGCATTCAGCAGGAGCGTGGGACGGTTGGAATCGTAACGCGGGTCGATGAGCCAAAGGTTATTGCCCGTACGATGAACCTCCAGACCCGTGCTGCCCATATACGTCTGAAGCATATCTGCAACCGCCGTTTCCTCGCGACTGACGGAAGGGATGGAAACCATCTTTTCGAGCAGACTGACAGATTTGAGATAGGCTGTTTCGAGATCCATAGGTTTATTTTTTGACGCGTATAGATAAGAAATGCGGCGCAAAGATAATGATTTTTATTGAACAAAGGTAATCTTTCGTCCAAAAATTTTGAAAAATAAGCAAAAAATACTATCTTTGCGCCACAATTTTCGAATATATATACCAGCAAACGCTGATTTTCTATGATTACAATAGAACAACTGAAGGCCGCACAGGACCGTCTGACCGACCTGCACCGCTATCTCAACATCGAGGACAAGAAGATCCAGCTCGAAGAAGAGGAGCTCCGCACACAGGTGCCTGGATTCTGGGACAACCAGAAAGAGGCTGAGAAGCAGATGAAGGTGGTCAAGGGCATCCGCTCCTGGATTGAGGCATACAACAACGTGAAGGCCAACGTCGACGAACTCGCCACCGCCTTCGAATTCTACAAGGAGGAACTGGTGAGTGAAGAGGAGGTCGATGCGCAATACAAGAAGACGATGGACCTCTTCGAGGACGTCGAGCTGAAGAACATGCTCCAAGGTGAAGAGGATCACTTGAACTGCATCCTCAAGATCAACGCTGGTGCGGGCGGCACCGAGGCCCAGGACTGGGCCGAACAGCTGCAGCGCCTCTATATGCGCTATGCCGAGGACCACGGCTACAAGGCCACCGTACAGGACCTCGTCGAAGGCGACGATGCCGGCATCAAGTCGGTGACCATCGAAATCGACGGCGACTATGCCTTCGGCTACCTCAAGTCGGAGAATGGCGTGCATCGCCTAGTGCGCGTCAGCCCCTACAATGCGCAGGGCAAGCGCATGACTTCCTTCGCTTCGGTCTTTGCATTCCCGATGATCGACGACACCATCGAGATCAAGATCGATCCAGGCAAGCTCACGTGGGACACCTTCCGTTCGGGCGGTGCCGGTGGTCAGAACGTCAACAAGGTGGAGTCGGGTGTACGTGCCCGCTATATGTACACCGACCCCTATACCGGCGAAGAGAAGGAACTCCTCCAGGCCTGTACCGTGACGCGCGACCAGCCCAAGAACCGCGAGATG
>JAEEUA010000176.1 GCA_016286775.1 Bacteroidales bacterium | reverse complement strand
CGTCGATGACGCCGTTGTTGAAGCCTTCCTCAATGTAATAAATGGCATTGTTGCAAGCATCAATGGCATTGTAGTACATCTCCCAGTACTGGTCGAAGCAGGGATTGTTGTTCACTTCGTTGTCGAGGGCGGCACTCGAGAAGGTGTAGGTGTTGAGTGTCACCTGCTTGTTGTCAGTGCCCGTGTACCAGAGGTCGGAGCCGCAGTCCGAAAGGCCGAGCGAAGGCTCCTTGCCCCACCATGCACGTGTATAGGCATAGCAGGAGTTGACGAGGCCCGCCAAGCCCGTGGCAGAGCCGTAAGAAAGGTCTGCTGTATTGCCGGTCTTGTTCTCCTCATCAAGAAAATCAGAGCATGAGGTAGCGGAAAGCATCAGCATGCCCGCTGCCATCAGGATACCATATTTCGTTTTCATAGATGAATTCAGAATTAAAGATTAGAATGAAAGATTTACACCAACAACTACCTGCTTCATCAGCGGGAAGGTAATGGCACCACCTCGCTCCGGGTCATAGTTGTCGTCCAGACGGTTGAAGGTGATGAAGTTCTTCAACGAGCAATAGATCTTGGCGTTCGAGAGGAATGCCTTCGAAGCCCACTTCTTGTTGAGGTTGTAGGCGAGGGTGATGTCCTTGATCTTGAAGTAGTCCGCCTTCTCGTAGAGCAGCGAAGAAGCATACTGCGAATAGATGGATTTCAAGTTGTTGTGCGCATAGGTCGGAGCTGGGATGCGTGCATCCTGGTTATCAAGAGTCCAGTAATCAACATCGGCCCAGTTGGCGTAGTTGTCATTCAGACCCAGGGCATTGTTCTTCTCGTAGGCAATGTAACCGCCAAGACGTGCCATCATCTGAAGCGAGAGGCTGAAGTCCTTGTAGGTGAAGGAATGTGTCATGCCAATGATGTGCTTGGGTGAACGGTTATAGACGCGGCGATCGTTGTCAGCATCAATCATGCCGTCACCATTCTGATCGACAATCTTCAAAGTGCCGGGGGTACCATAGTTCGTAATAGGAGCTACCACGGTGATGCCCTTGCTGGCCATTTCGGAAACGTAGGCATCGTATTCGCCCACCTTCCAGCACTCGTTGGTCTCGTAGTCGTAGAAGATCGAGAGAGGCTCGCCTACGATAAGCGCATTGTTATACGAGGTGATGTTCTGGTCAAGGCCATCTGCCAGATAGGCAATCTCGTCGGAGCTGTGGGTGTAGGACATGTTGATGTCCCACGAGAAGTCCTTGGTGCGAACAGCCAGGGCATTGAGGGCGATTTCAAGACCTTGTCCCTTCGATTCGCCGATATTGGAAATGACAGACGTGAAGACTTCCGACTGAGGAGAGCTCTTGAAGTAGAGAAGGTCGGTGGTCTTGGTCCAGTAGTAGTCGATGGTGCCATTGATGCGACCTGCCAGGAAACCGAAATCGAGACCGAGGTTATAGGCCGAGGTCTTTTCCCAGGTGAGGTCAGGGTTCGGCATGTTCATCGGGATGAAATCCGTAGCGCTGCTGGGTGTGGTGGCATAAACTTGTGCCAAGGTCATGTACTCGTTGACGGCGGCATTGCCCGAAAGACCCCAGGAGAGACGCAGCTTCAGGTTGCTGATGCTGAGCGACTCATTGATGCCCTCCATCCAATGTTCATCGACGATGCGCCAACCGGCGGAAACCGATGGGAAGGCGGCCCACTTGTTGCCCTTGGCAAGCTGAGAAGCTCCGTCGGCACGCACACTGGCCTGCAGGAGGTAGCGGCTGTCAAAACCGTAGTTGAGACGTCCGAAGAACGACATCAGCGAGCTCTTGGTGTAGGTCGAACCGGCCTTGGCATCGTTCTGGATCTTGGTGACATCGTAGAACGAGTTGGTATAGTAGTGCTCCTTTCCGGCCGTGCCTTCATACGAAAGACCTTCGGCAATAGACTGCTGCATTTCGAAACCGGCAAGCACGCCCACGCTGTGGTCGCCAAAGTACTTGTTATAGTTGGCGGTGTTCTGCCAATTGAGCTTGGTTGACTGCGAAGTGGCTTTCGAAATATAGGTGTTGGTGGGCGACTGGAAACGGCCTACCGACTCATAGTCCTGATAGGTGCCCGTGCGGGCATTGGTGCGGTCGATGGCGAACTGGGTTTTGAGGAAAAGGTCCTTGATGGGTTCGAGCTGCAAATAGGCATTGCCTAGGAAACGGGTCGTCTCGACATTCTTCTTGTAGTTGTCGCCTTCATCCTGCAAGGGGTTGACATGTGAATCGTACCAGGGATTCGGCTTGATGTTCACGGTGCCGTCGGTATTGTAAGGATGAGTGATGGTGGTCATCTTGCGTGCTGCATTGAACAAGCTGAAACGCGAATCGTGGTTCTTGAACGTAAAGGCCACGCTGGCACCCACCTTCACCACCTTATTAATCTTGTGGTCGATGTTGATGCGTCCGTTGTAACGGTCCATCTTATCGTCCTTCAGGAGACCATTGTCGTACATGGCAGCCAAGGAGATGTTGAAGTTGGTCTTTTCCGAACCGCCGGCGATGCTCAGCTCATAGTTCTGCGTGGTGGAGTTCTGCATGAATGTGTCGTACCAGTCGGTGAAGCTGCCATCCTCGATGATAGCGGTCTGCAAGGTGCCGTCGGCAAGAGCCGAGTTGCCGAATACCTCCTTGTAGGTGTTCGTGCCCCAGCTGCCGTTGGTGATATACTCGTCGTAGTTGGCACGATCGACGTAGAGCTGTACCTCATCCATGCCATACTTGTTGCGGATGTCGCTGGTGGCGCTGTTGAACGAGTTGTAGGCATTCAGATCGACACGTGTCTTGCCAGCCTTGCCGCGCTTCGTGGTAATGAGGATGACGCCATTGGCGCCACGCGATCCGTAGATGGCTGTCGAGGAGGCATCCTTCAGGATGTCCATCGACTCGATGTCGCCAGCAGGGATGTCGAGAGTGGAACCATAAACCACGCCATCGACGAGGATAAGCGGGCCGTTATCGGCCGAAATGGAACGGTTGCCACGCATGGTGATGCTCACGCCTGCACCGGCCTGACCGCTGCTCTGCTGCAGGTCCATACCAGGCACCTTGGCCTGCATCGCCTGCATGGCATTGGCTGCTGCCACATTCTGGATATCGGCGCTCTTGATTGAAGAAACCGAACCCGTCAGGTCCTTCTTCTTCTGCACGCCGTAACCCACAACCACAACTTCTTCGAGGTTCTCGCCATCCTCCTTCATGGTGATATTGAAGGTACTTTGGCTGCCTACGGGAAGTGTCTGTGAAGCATAACCGATGTAAGACACAACGAGTTCGTCAGAATCACTGACACCCGTAATCGAATAGTTACCGTCGATATCGGTAACTGCGCCGTTGGTAGTACCCTTCACCAGAACGTTGGCTCCAATGATTGGCTCGCCAAATTCGTCAACGATGGTACCTGTAACGGTCTTCGTCTGGGCAAACGCCATGACACCGCTGAGCACAAAGGCCACAACGGTGAAGAGGAACTTCCTGCCCAGCCAGGATTTGCATTTACAGCATTTCATGTTGTTAAGCTGGATTAGTTAATAATAATGATGTGTTAGTATAAAACTTCGGTCTAAAGATAATTCCCAAAATAATACACCTTGACAAATGATAAAATATTTGGTTTTTGCCGGTGCAAAAGTAAGGGAATTTCACGAATTGACCAAATTTTGCATTGTTTTTTTGCATTTGAACACCCGTTTTTTTGCATTAAAATAAAGTTTTGTCCATTTTTGGCACAAGAAATTTGGAACAAAAACAAATATCGCGTATCTTTGCACCAATCACAAACCCTCAAACACACATCCCCATGAGAAGAGAAGCATTCAAGATGTTCCTGAACCCAGGACAAAAAGAAGAGTACAAGCGTCGTCATGCCAACCTGTTCCCAGAACTGCGCCGTCTGCTGTGTGAAAGCGGCGTGCGCAACTACAGCATCTACCTCGACGAAGACACCAACACGCTCTACGCCTACCAGGAGCTCGAAGGCGATGGTGGCAGCCAGGACCTTGGTGCCACCGAGATCTGCCAGAAGTGGTGGGCCTACATGGCCGACATCATGAAGACCAATCCCGACAACTCGCCCGTCAGCATCCCGCTGCCCGAGATGTTCCACATGGATTGATTGTTATCACGTATTATCTATCACGTTTTTTTCTATCACGAATTAGCGAATTAGCGAATTGATTTATCCCACGGGTCCCCCACTTTTATTCTCTAATTCTCTAATTCGTGATAAAAACTATAAACCCCATAGTTTCTAATAAAATAATTCTATAATTCGCAAATTCGTGATAAAAATCCCTATAATTCGCAAATTCGTGATACTCGTCGCTCTACCATGCGTATCGTTTGCGCAAACCGTGGAGCGATGGGGACACTACGACATATCCCTGACCGCGCCCGCCGTCCAGGACGTGAACCCTTTCGAGGTTGAATTGTGCGCTACGTTCATCAACGGGAACGACACGCTCGTTGTGCCGGGTTATTACGACGGGAAGGATAAGCAGGGCGAAGTCTGGAAGATACGCTTCATGCCCACTACCGAAGGCCTTTGGCGCTACACCACACAATCGTCCTTTGCTGCGCTCGACGGCAAGACGGGCTCGCTCACCTGCACACCCCCGATAGAAGGCAACCATGGTCCCGTCCAAGTCGATTCGACGGGCTTGCACTTCAGCTATGCCGATGGCACGCGCTACATCCCCGTCGGAACGACAAGCTACGACTGGATGCATGCCTCCAACGATCCCGCGTTCAGCACGGCCGACCCGGGACTTACCATGCAGCAGCAGACATTGCTGTCGCTCAAGGAAAGCGGGTTCAACAAGATCCGCTCGCTGCTCACCGTCCAGAACTTCGACCGAACTTATCCCGAGCCAGCGGAGTTTCCGTTCGTCGCCATCATTGGCGACAACGAAAACCGCTGGGACTGGACGCGCCTCAACCCCCGCTATTTCGACCACGTGGAACAATGCACCGAGGGGCTGCTCCGTCTCGGCATCGAGCAGGATCTCATCCTGTTCCATCCCTACGATGGCGGCCGATGGGGCTTCGACGAGATGCCGCGCGAAGCAGGCGAACTGCTGTGCCGTTATGTGGCCGCACGCTTCGGTGCTTACCGCAACATCTGGTGGAGCCTCGCCAACGAATACGACTTCCTGCGCAAGCAGCCCATCAGCAACTGGGACGCCTGGACCGATGCCATCCTTGCCAACGATCCCTATCATCACCTCATCTCCATCCACAGCTATACGGCACGATACTACAAGTATTGGGACGAGCGCTACACCCACTGCTCCATCCAGGACCAGGCTCCAGTGGAGGCTCCCGGACGCGCAATTACGGTGCTCAACATCTACAAGAAACCCGTCATCTTCGACGAGGTATGCTACGAGGGCGATATGTCCGAACGCTGGGGCTGGCTCTCGGGCGAGGAGGAGCTCTATCGCATGTGGAACGCCTACATGAACGGCACCTACTGCTCGCACTCCGAATGTTTCCAATACGGTGACCCGCACGACTTCCGCCGCGATTTCCTCGCCGTAGGTGGCAAGTGGCAGGGCACATCGTGGCGCCGCATCCGCTTTATGCGCCAGATTCTCGATGCCATGCCGCGCCCCATGTATCTTCCCGACTCGTCGTGGGACCTCACCACTTCGGCCTGCGGTCCTGGCTACTATATGGTTTATCTGGGCAAGCAGGTGGCCAAGGAATGGCGCTTCGATCTGCCCATCCGTAATCAGCGCGATGTCTTCCCCCGCATGACCGAAGGCGAACGCTACAAGGTTGAAATCATCGACACGTGGAACATGACCATCACCGAAAGCCCTGTCATCATCACCACCAAGAAGCAGGACAACTACCGCATGGTCGCCGAAGGTGACGGCATCATCCCCCTTCCCGAGCTCCCATATCTGCTCCTCCGCATCACGCGTATCGAATAAAAGCTTGGCTTTAAAATGAATCAGGCAGCACCCGAAAGTGCCGCCTGATTTCGTTATTTCATCACCTTGTCCGTCTCAACCTGTCCACCGCGATAGACGATGCGGCGGATGCTGATACCCGTCTGGGGCTCAGCGAGGCGCTTGCCGTCGAGTGAATAGTATTCGATGCGACGGATAGTCCTATCTGACTGAGCATCACGGATGCCAGCCAAGAAAGTTTGTGTGGGATAGTACTCTTCAACCGAGGTGATTGCATCGGCATTCTGTGCCTTCGTGATTTCCTCCACGATGCCGTTGACATAGACCTCGACATTGGTGTAGAACTTCTTTTCGCTATCGAGCGTGTAGGTCTTGGCATCGGCAGCATTGTTCTTGTCGAGGCCATTGGCCTCCTCCCAAGCGTCAGGCATACCATCCTGGTCGGTGTCCCAATCCGACGGACGCACCTCGCTCGCCAGTTCGGGATAGCTTGCTGTTGTCGGATCTTCGGTGCCAGCGGGGTTGTTGATGACATCAATGATGCCGGCGCGCTTTGAAACGGCTCCCGTATAGGTTGTCGTGCCTGTGCGAGTCTCCTCCATATAGCGGGCATCGACGGCATCACGCGCAAACGAAGCGCCACCATAGAGCAGCACCTTCTCATAGGCTGTCTCGGCACTGTGGGTGGTCACCTCGCCAGCCTCGATAGGCTCATCGAGTTTCAGTCTTACACAATCCACACCGCTACCATTCTTCACGTAGTTCACATCCTCGCCATAATTGTGGGCAGCATCGGGGATATACTTCTCTCCGCTGATGGTCGAGAGGCCATCGTCATAGATGACGCCGTTCCAGTCGTAGTTGGCAGCATTCGAACCGGCAGCAGTCACATAGTTGCCGTTGATGTAATAGCGGCTGGCATAGCCGGGGTAGGGGTTGTCGCTGGTCGAATTGCCGCTGTTGGCCACCGAAACCTGCGTCACGCGCGTCTTGTTCTTGGTGCCGGGACCTGCCTTGTAATAGTTATTGATCATGTTGATGTAGCCGCCACCAGGACCTCCGTAGCATCCATTGCCGTTGCCCCAGTTGTACATCACGCAGTTGCGGAAATCCACCTGTTCGGCCTGCAACGAATTGCTGTACTTCGTAGCATCGTAGCCCGTCCAGTTGTAACGTGCGCCGTTGAAACGAGGAGCACGGTTCTGCACGTGGGCGATGAAATTGTGGTGAAACGAAGCACCCTTGCCACCCCAGATGCCGCCGTAGCTGTGCTCACCCTTCGAGTGTCCGGGGTTGGCCAAAGCCTCGCCCAGCGTACACCACTGCATGGTGAAGTCGCGGTTGTCGTAGAACGAAGCCAGCTCGTCGATGCTCCACGAGAAGGAACAGTGGTCGAAGATGATGTTCTTGTGCCGACGTCCCCAGGCAGCATCTGCGCCATCGTTGACGTCCTTGATTTGCGAACGACGGAAACGCAGGTAACGCAC
>JAEEUA010000175.1 GCA_016286775.1 Bacteroidales bacterium | reverse complement strand
CTTAATACCGTCCACCTCAAAACTTTGTGCCCACATGCCAACACTGGTCAGCAAAAGCACGAATAATAGATATAATTTTTTCATAAGCGTATATTGTTTTACATATAAATATTAGCATTTACCTCTTTTGTTGTTATCTTTCCTATGGCAGCCCCCAATACAGGGGTTTGTAATACCCTTTAATTTACCTTCGTGAAAGTAAATACAAAGAATATCTTCTATATCCATACTTGAAATGTTAGGAAATAGGCTTTGAAAACTTGTAATCGGCAGTCTGAACACTTTGTTAGCCATTCTCTGTATACTCAATACGTACTTAGCACCAGAACGTGCACCACGAGCAATGTAAACATACTCATTTGGAGAGACTTGATTATTAAGCACGTGGCCTATCCTGCGAGCTATGTCGTAGAGCGTTAATCTACCTCTTACTCTTGGGATAGTCCCTAACAGTTCGTAAATACAATTGTAAAGTTCCTCGAAGTCCTTATAACTCTTATTGAAATCAAACTGACGCAAGGCTTTAACAGCATTGTCAATATTTACATTAGGCAAACACCATTGATGCCCTCCCTTTATACACGCCCGAAGAAAAGAATCGGTAACCCCTCCTTTTAAATACATTGTTTTCACTTGATTCATTTCGTTCATCATGCCAGGGTGTGTTCCTTTTTGATAGTCAGCTATGGCAGCTGCTACTTCTTTTTTAATCTGAGACATAAGCATCAATCTCATTAAATTATTAATCAATTATTCCTTAATTGCATATTGACAGGCACTCTTTCGACATCATAGTTTGAAAGACATATTATTACCTGTGCAAAGATAACACATTTTATATTACAATGCCCCGTTCGTTCCAGTCCTTATGTTAGTCCTTTTTAATATCTTTAGCCCATTTGTTAGTCCATTTAGTCCATTATTTAGTCCATTCAGTCCATTTTTTAGTCCATTTAGTCCATTTCCAGAAATTTGAGCATTTAATATTATAGAGGTATGCAGAAAAATTCTTAACTTTGTGCCGCCAAACGGAAAGGTTTTGCCGAGTGCAGCTAAATCTTATGCAATGGCAAGCAGACAGATGCATATATTGCTATCATGAATCAAATACAACAAGAGCAGGCTTTAGCCAAACTCCGCGAACTGATTGAAGGAGTTATAGAAAGGAAGATGAAGACCCCCAAGGACTTCGAGTACCTTTCTGAATGTATATTCGATAAATTCCATGAGAAAATATCTCCAACAACCCTGAAACGCCTTTGGGGCTATCTGTCCGAAACAACCACCCCGAGAAAAACTACGCTTGACATTTTATCCATGTTTGTCGGGTATGTCAATTGGAAAGACTTCTGTAAGAAAAATCCAATTGAGAAAAAACCTATAGTGGAAAAGACAATTGAGGAAGAGACTATCGAGGAAGAGCCCATTGGGAAAGAAGAAAAAATTCAGAAAAAACGATTGAGCCCTTCCTTACTTTACTCCGCCATAGCTTTTTTGCTGATAGGTATCATAGCTGGCGTTACATATCATGTGTTTAGTAAATCACCTGAAAAAAGCAGTACATACACGTTAAAAATTGGTGATTCTTTTAGTTCACCTCACGAATACCTCAAATTGTTTGGTATTCATGCAAAGGAAAAGCTTTGGGGGCAGATTCTTCCCCACCATCCCAACATTTCCGTATGGGGACCAGATTATCACAATAAAGAATGGCATAATGAAGGTGACAAATCGAAGATGATGCCAACCATTACCGAGTATTGGAAGCCAGAAGGGGCAGATAGCGCAAGAATCGTTGAACGAAATATCGATCAGTTTAATCACTGTTCTCGTCTGAATGAGATTCGGATTACATTCATGAAGAACCTGATAGACACCAACTATGTGTTCCTTGGTGTCTATCGATTGTCGTTGGAATTGTCAGACAGTACCAAAGTAATATGGGAACGCGTTGCTAATGAATGCGATCTCAACAATCTGGATTATCTGGAGGAGCTGCGCAATTAAGTGGTAAGAGGTAAGTGGTATGGAAACCACTTACTTCTTACAATTCCAAGTCGCCATCGTGAATTTCGTGCCACGGCAGACCTTGCTTGTTGAGTTGCTCAAGGAACGGATCGGGGTCAAACTCCTCCACGTTGAAGACACCGGGCTTGCGCCAAAGTCCCTTGAAGAACATCATAGCACCTATCATGGCGGGTACACCGGTGGTGTAGCTCACGCCCTGCATGCCTGTCTCTTCATAGGCGGCACGATGAGAGCAATTATTATATATATAATAGGTGTGCTCCTTGCCGTCCTTCAGTCCACGGATGCGACAGCCGATGGAGGTCTCTCCCTCGTAGTTTTCGCCGAGGTCTTGCGGGTTAGGCAATACTGCCTTGAGGAACTGCAAGGGTACAATCTTCACTTTGACGGTGCCTGTACCATCGGCTAGCGGGGCCTCGTATTCCACTTCATCGATACGGCTCATGCCGATGTTCTGTATCACCTCGAGGTGCTTCAGATACTGCTGTCCGAAGGTCATCCAGAAACGGGCGCGCTTGATGGTGGGATAATTAATGACGAGCGACTCTATCTCCTCGTGGTGAAGCAGATAACTGTCACGCGGACCAATGCCAGGATATGTCAGGTCTTTATGTATCTCCAGCGGTTCTGTCTCCACCCATTGTCCGTTCTCCCAGTAAAGACCTTTCTGGGTTATCTCGCGGATATTGATTTCTGGATTGAAATTGGTTGCGAAAGCCTTGTGATGGTCACCGGCATTGCAGTCAACGATGTCGAGATATTGTATTTCGTCGAAGTGATGCTTTGCTGCATAAGCGGTGAAAATGCTTGTAACACCAGGATCGAAGCCGCAGCCGAGGATAGCCGTCAGTCCAGCTTCGCGGAAGCGGTCACGATAGGCCCATTGCCAGGAATACTCGAAATGTGCCTCATCTTTAGGCTCGTAGTTGGCAGTGTCCATATAGTTGCAGCCACATGCCAGACAGGCCTCCATGATGGTGAGGTCCTGATAAGGCAAGGCAAGGTTCAACACCAACTGGGGCTTGTACTCATTGAAGAGAGCTTTCAGCTGCTCCACATCGTCGGCATCCACCTGGGCGGTCTTGATGTCCATCGTCAGGCCCTTCTTGTGAATAGCTTCCACGATGGCATCGCACTTCTCCTTACGGCGGCTTGCAATGATAAACTCGTCGAACACATCGGCGTTCTGTGCAATCTTATGGGCAGCCACGGTAGCCACGCCACCGGCGCCAATCATCAAAATTCTGTTCATCTTTTTCTATAGTTTATTAGATTTTGTTTTTATGAATTTCATTCATGAATTTCGGCTGCACTCAGCATAGACCAAGCAAGCTTGTCTCTGCCTTCGTTTGCACGAAATTTCATCTCCAGATTCTTATCCGTCACTTGGTCACTCTCCCGCTCTATCTGCCAACTGGAGCCATCGCCGTTGGTCACATAGATGAGATAGGAAGGATAGACGCGCGTCTTTCCATTGGCGATGGTGCGCTTCAGGAAGTCGCAACGCACATGGCGGGCATCCATCTTAGTGACTTTCAACCGGTAACTTACCTGCTCATAGTCGGGCGTTTTCTGCAGGAAGGCAGCCTTCGACTGCTGCACCTTTTCCTTCGACATCTTCATCCCATAATAATCCACATTGGGTGCGTAGTCTAACTGGAAATCATCAGTCTTGCGAAGATTGTGGAGATTATCCCAATTCTTCAAATAAGCGCGAAAGAGTTGCACTTTGACTTGGGAATCTGACGCAGGTTCCGGCTCATTCAGAGAAGGCGAATGCCCTGACAGGCTCAGCAAAGCCTTGGCCTCATCAGTGAGCAGATGCAAGATATCGGCATATTTCAGAAAGGCATAGGGATACTCTCCCGTCTCTTCATACACGTGGGGCACCACGAATGAATAGTTGCCAAAATCGAATCTCACACCGTCTTTCAGAAACAGCGGAGCGAATGGCATCGGCGGTGTTCCCGCCAGATAGAGGTCTGCTCCTTCTTTACCGAATTTCTCTACCAACTGCTTGTCAAGTACTTTCTTCAACTGCCGCACGGAAGTGAACATCTCCCAACCTAGGATACGCCCGTCGGTCTTACAAACCGAAATGTCAATGATGTTGGCGCTCGACGTGGCATTACCCACCTGAAAAGCGTCCCAACTATAGGTGAATGAAGCGATGCGGTTGCTCTCGTATTCCTTTTTCACACGGTAGTTGAAGAACCAGTTTCCTTCCTCTGCCCCATCCTCGGCGAAACGTTTCATCTCCTCGACAGAATTCGCTTCCCTGAAGTTGGCCTCCACACGCTCCATCAGTTGCTTACCCGTGATAGTCTGACCGTTGAAATGCCGGGAGATAAACAGTTCATAGAGCCAGCGCTGCAACGTTCTGGCAACAGGGGTGTTGCCATCGGGATAATCGGCATCGATGGTGAGCCGTGCCTCCATATTCTTCCATTTTGCAGTCACCTTGTCGATGTCGTATTTTACAATCGGCAATTGTTGTGCCTGGGAAGAAACACCCCAACAAAGAGTAACTATAAGAAATATGACTTTTAATTTCATTTTTATCTTTAAGTTTAGAGATTAGGGATTAAGGCTTTCTAACTCTGCTGCCTTGATGCCCAAAGCCTGCATCAGCGAATAGCCCAGTATCTCCTGACGGAAATTACCGCCCATCATGGGTTCCATGGCAAAAAGCGTGATACGCTTGTCATCACCGGCACGGCGGAGCAGCTGGCGCAGACGGTCGTAACAGTCACCATCCTCTGAATTGGGAACCACCATCAGTCGTTTCACCTCCTTGGACTCCATGGCTGACTGCACCACATCAAGGAGCAGGTCGTCCTTCGTCGTAACCTGTTCTACGGGAACTGCCGAAAAGACGAACTCTCCAAGATGGTCCTTGAAAGCCTTGCCGTCCAGATCATTGTACATAGCAGGAACAAAATTATCGAAACCTCTGGAGTCTTTCTCATGAATAAGCACCACGGAAACGTTCCCTTCCGGGTTTCCCTCAGGAGAAATCCCTCCGTCAAGTGCCAGGCAGTCAACCCAACGCGCCATATCGGCAGCCGGTATTTTCCGCCCCAGCATCCGTTCAAAGTTTACGATGAGATTAAATGCCACGCGGTCAACATATTCTGCATCCACCACAATGACATTCTCACTCCAAAGTGCAGTTTTCTCCTCTTGAATCATTCTGTTTTTCTTAATACGTTTGCAAAAATACAAATTATTCTTGAATTATGATTTGATTTTTGATAATAATTGTACCTTTGCATCCGCAAAAAAAGAAGAAACAGAAAATGACAGACATCATCATATCTCGAAAACGATGGATTATTATGCTCATATCGCTGACGATGAGTCTTTCCATCAATGCACAAGAGAATGCGAATACCCGACAAGCGCGCCAGATATTCGACAAGACATATAATATGGTATTCGGTCCTCAGGGCTGCAACCTGACCTACGCCGTGAATATCGTCGGGGTGTATAAGACCGAAGGCACTATCTGGATGAAAGGCAACAAGCAGAAGTTCACGGAACCCAGGTTTTCGGCCTGGTCCGACGGAAAGGATTTCTACCGCGTGGACAAGAAAAAGAAAACGATAGAAATCCACAATCCCCACTCTGCCAAACGTGACAAATACGCCAGCAAATTCAAGTTTGTCGCCGACAACTACATTTACCATATCACGGCCAAGGGCAATGACTTCATCATCACGCTCGATGCCAAGAAAGGCGTGGATGGCGTAAAGCATGCCAAATGTGTCATCGACAAACGCACACGGGAGCCTAAGAGTCTGAAAATAAAAGTGATGCTATTCTGGTGTACGGTGAAAATCAGCCATTTCCACAGCGGGATTAACGATGAAAGTATCTTCCGATTCCCCAGTCAGGACTACAAGGGATATGAGGTCATCGACAAACGGCCCGACTAAAGAATGGCAAAAGTTTGGGAAGAAAAATCAAAAAATATTGTTGCCGTCTCATTAAAAAACTTTATCTTTGCAGCATAAAACAAATTAAATACAAACTACATCATGAAAAGTATTCTCGAAGGAAGACCTGCACTTGAAAAAGAGGTCATGAAGATTGCAGAGGTAGCCGGCTATCTCTGGCAGAACGGCTGGGCCGAGCGCAACGGTGGTAACATCACAGTAAACATCACCAAGTTCGTGGACGATGAAATCCGGCAGATGCCCGCCATCAGCGAGGTGAAGCAGATTGGCGTCACACTGCCTTTGCTGAAAGGCAACTATTTCTATTGCAAAGGAACGGGCAAGCGCATGCGTGACCTGGCCCGCTGGCCTATGGACAACGGCTCTGTCATCCGCATCCTAGACGACTGCGCCTCGTATGTCATCATTGCCGACAATCCCGTACAGCCTACATCGGAACTGCCCTCTCACCTCACCGTGCACAATCACCTCATCGAGAAGGGTTCAGCCTATAATGCCACGGTTCACACCCACCCCATCGAGCTGGTTGCCATGAGTCATAATGCTGCATTCTTGAAGAAAGACGTGCTCACCAACATTCTGTGGTCGATGATTCCTGAAACAAAGGCTTTCTGTCCGCTAGGCTTGGGTATCATTCCCTACGAGCTGCCTGGCAGCAACCGTCTAGCCGATGCCACACTGGCTCAGCTCGACGACTACGATGTGGTGCTCTGGGAAAAGCACGGCGTTTTTGCACAGGGTCTCGACGTGATGGATGCCTTCGACCAGATTGACGTGCTCTCGAAGAGTGCCAAGATTTACATCGATGCCAAGTGCATGGGATTCACGCCCGAAGGCATGAGTCAGGAGCAGATGAAAGAAATGTCGGTTGCCTTCAACCTTCCGAAATAAGTATTGACATTCTTCGCTTAAACATAAAAAAATCTTCAGAAACTCGGATTTCTGAAGATTTTTTATTTCACCTTTTTATATATAATCAGATGTTTTCGCCGTAACGCTCT
This sequence comes from Bacteroidales bacterium, assembly GCA_016286775.1. Classification (GTDB taxonomy): domain Bacteria; phylum Bacteroidota; class Bacteroidia; order Bacteroidales; family UBA3663; genus Liminaster. The sequence goes on along the minus strand of JAEEUA010000175.1, from coordinate 457 downwards.
TTCGTGATTTGTGCCAAAGGCTTGCAACGGGTATTCGGACATCCGATGAATCCCACAATCAGCGAGATGGTCAGCAGGGCAATCATGCAATAGGCTGCAATGGTGAAGCCTTCGCCGTTCTCACCGTAGATAAAGGTGAAGATAAGTCCCCACAAGGCGGACAGGCCACGAACGATGAAGAACATCAGTCCCTGAGCACCGGCACGGAACTTGGCAGGGAACAACTCTGAACCCCACAGCGCATAGAAAATCTGCGGAGAAGTACCGCCCTGAACACCCCAGAGAATGGCAAAAGCCCACAGACCGGCAGGACCGCTCACACCAATGGTAACGATGACAAGCCAGGCTGAGATGGCCACCAACAGACCAAAGGTGTAAATAGCCTTATGGGAAGTCTTGTCGATAAACTTCGATACGATGAATGTCACGCCTACGATGATGGCCCATTGGATGCAGT
>JAEEUA010000174.1 GCA_016286775.1 Bacteroidales bacterium | reverse complement strand
CCTGCTGCCAGACTCCCCTCGAGAAGAAGGGCGAATACTGGATCTGCCCGAACCACCATTGCCGCGAACAGGCCATCCAGCGCCTCGAATACTGGTGCGGAAAGGACTGCGCCAACATCAAGGGTCTCGGGCCCAACGTCCTGGCCGACCTCTACGACAAGCTGAACATTGCTTCGGTGGATGACCTCTACCGTGTCTTTGTCAAGGACGAACGCACGTGGGAGCCCGACGTCTTCTGCCTCAACTACCGCACCCACATCCAGCAGGAACTGGGCGAGGGCTATGCCGAGAAGTCGGTGGCGCTGCTGTTCGACGGCATTGCCCAGAGCATCCAGACGCTGACTTTGGACCGCATCATCGGCGGCCTGGGCATCGATGGGGTGGGCAAGATCACAGGCAAGCTCCTGGCCGAGCATTTCGGCTCGTGGGCGAGTTTCCGGGCTGCCACGCTCGAGGACCTGGTGCTCATCGACGGCATCGGCGAGGTGATGGCCAACAACATCCTGGGTGCCGACCTGAGCGACTACAGCTGCATCGACTCGCCCGACTACGGGTTCCAGCAGGAATATCGGGGTGCCGAGAAGCTGGGCAATGCACTGGAGGGAATGACGGTGATCTTCACGGGCACCAGCTATCGCTTCAAGCGCGACGAGATCAAGGCCTTCTTCACAGGGCATGGTGCCAAGTATGTGGGTTCGGTGAGCGGCAAGGTGAACTATGTCGTGACGGGCGATGCGCCGGGGCAGAACAAGCTCGACAAGGCCCGCCAGCTGGGCGTGGAGATCATCGCAGAACGCGACTTCTATGAGAAATACAACCTTTAGTTAGAGTTCTAACCATTAGTATCAATCTTTTAATCAAACATTTATGGTAAATCGTTTTATTCTGAATGAACTTAGCTATTTCGGAGCCGGCGCCCGCAAGGAGCTGCCTGCCGTAGTTGAACGCCTTGGTTTCAAGAAGGCACTCGTTGTAACGGACAAGGACCTGGTGAGGTTTGGCGTCTGCAAGATGGTGACCGACGTGATGGACGAGGCCGGTATCCCCTACGAGATCTATTCGGACGTAGTGCCCAACCCAACCGTGACCAACGTGAAGAACGGCGTGAAGGCATTTGCTGATGCCAAGGCCGACTTCATGGTTGCCATCGGCGGCGGCTCTTCGATGGACACGGCCAAGGGCATCGGCATCGTGACCAACAATCCCGAGTTCGCCGATGTGGTCAGCCTCGAAGGCGTGGCTCCCACCAAGCATAAGAGTGTGCCTGTGATCTGCTTCCCAACGACAGCCGGTACAGCCGCCGAGACCACGATCAACTACGTCATCATCGACGAGAAAGCTCACAAGAAGATGGTCTGCGTGGACCCGAACGACATCCCCTGCTGCTCGATTGTCGATGCCGAGCTGATGTATTCGCTCCCGAAGGCTACCACAGCCGCTACGGGCCTGGATGCCCTGACCCACGCCATCGAGGGCTATATCACCAAGGCTGCCTGGGAACTGAGCGACATGTTCGAGATTGAGGCCATCCGCCTCATCAACAAGTACCTGCGTCTGGCTGTATTTGATCCACAGAACCCGAAGGGACGCGAGGGAATGGCCCTGGCACAGTATGTGGCTGGCATGGCCTTCTCGAACGTAGGTCTCGGTGTGGTTCACGGCATGGCTCACCCGATGGGCTCGCTCCACAACATTCCTCACGGTGTGGCCAACGCCATCCTGCTGCCTACGGTCATGGAGTTCAACGCTCCCGTCTGCCGCGAGAAGTATGTCGAGATCGCCAAGGCTATGGGCGCCTACAAGAAGGGTATGACCCAGATTGAGGCTGCACAGGCTGCCTGCGATGCCGTGCGTGCCCTGGCCATTGAGGTGGGCATCCCCCAGCACCTCAGCGAGATCGGTATCTTCGAGAAGGACATCGACGCCCTGGCCGACCAGGCCATTGCCGACGTCTGCACACCAGGCAACCCGCGCAAGGTTACCCGCGCCGACATCGTGGCTTTGTATAAGAAGATTCTGTAAGTGAATCTGGCATTATAATTATGGGGGCTCTCCACTTTGCTTGTGGAAAGCCCCCAGTTCTTTTGCCGAGTGGTTTGATAGCGAGCCTTATCCTTTCATCAGGCTGTCGATGAGCCGGGCATCGGCATCGTCCTGCGTCGCCTTCTTCATCTGCTTGATGGTCATGATCAGGTCGATGCATTGCTTCTGCAGTTCGTCAAGGTCCTGAATATGCTTTTCGGTGACCGAGAGAGGAACAGCAGCGTCGGGTTCGGGATTGAGCATCTCGCCGCGACCCGTGATGAGCCAGTTGGCGTTGAGTTGCGGATAGGTGTTGAGGAGCGCTTCGAGCGTGGAGGTCGTGAGCCCGCGCTGGTTGGTGAACGCATTGATGAGCAATCCCTTGCTCAGCCCCGCCTCCTTGTTGGCCTGGTAGGCTGTGAGCTGCTCGTGGTCGAGAAACTGCTGGAGCCGGACCAGGATGGGCAGCGATTCGGGCGTTTCTTTCTTGGTCTTCATAGTTCCAGTTTCAAATAAGTACGATCGTCGTAGCTCCTGTTGCCGGGGCGTACGCCTTTGGTGCCGAGGAGGGGACCGATGCAGAGCGGGTCTTCCTGCAGCAGGCGATGGAGTTCCCTCTCCGACTCCTCGAGGCTTGGCATCAATATGGGATAGCCATCGGTGGCGAGGACCAGCTGATGCACCTCGGCGGACAGAGGAAAGACCTTGATGAAGTGGTTGGGGATGGGTTCGCCATCGAGCATGGTGTAGTTGAAGCGATTGGGCGTGCGGGCATTCTGATAGCGCACCTGATGGGTGATGATGGGCTGGATGATGCGACGTCCGGGATCGTTGGCAGCAATCTCTTCTGCTGTCATGCAGCCACGGCTCAGATAGCTCAGGATGATGTCGCGCCGCCATTCCGACAGCACGCGGTCGATGAGCTTGGTATTGGTCACGGTGCGGAAGGTGCCTGCCTCGTCGAAGTAGCCGAACAGGCAATCGCCGATCATCCACACTTCGTGACGCGACACAGAATAGAGGACCATCGAGGCAATGGGCCGGTCGGAGGGCGACACGTTGTCCTGGTGCAGCGCACGCGTCAATCGTTCGACGCAGGCTTCGGCATCCAGATCGGCAGGCAGGGAACGAACCGCATCGGACAGCAGACGGGCTGCCAGGTGTCCGGGAGTCTCTCCACCCGGATAGAGGAAGCTTGTCTTGGGGGTTGCCCCATCGATGACTGCCGCATAAGACGCAGTCACCACTAATGCATCCTCGGATGTAATAGTGGTGGACTTGCTTTCGGTATATTGCTCGATGATGTTCATTGTTCTGTCGGCGTCCCGGGATTCAGGAAAGATGGTCGGTCGGGGTTATTGCTGCACCGGTTCGCCCAGGGATTCGGCAATGACGCGCTGTGACTCGTGGAGCAGGCGATCGACGCCAGCATCGGTCCCTTCCTTGCGCGAAACGGGTTCGAGAGGCTTGTGGATGGTGAGCTTCAAATGATGGGGATGGACGAGCCACGATCCCTTCTGCAGCACCTTGTAGGGCCCTTCGATGGTGATCGGGACCACGGGAACCTTGAGCATGGCAGCCAGCGTGAAAGCTCCCTTCTTGAAGGTGCCGAGATGTCCATCATTGGAACGGGTACCTTCGGGGAAGATAATGAGCGAATGGCCTTCCTTGAGCGTTGCCAGAGCCTGGCGGATGGTGTGCATCATGCCCGACGAGCCGTGGGAATCGACGTAGATGTGGCCGGCACGTTCGCAGGCAGCTCCCACAAATACAATCTTCCGGAGACCCTTGCGCAGCATCCAGCGGAAATCATGATTGAGGAACCCGAAGAGAAGGAAGATGTCGAAGGCTCCCTGATGGTTGGCCACAAACACATATTCCGTATCCTTGTCGATGTTTTCGCGACCTTCGACGGTGACCGGACAAAGCGAAAGGCGGACGATGCACCGCGCCCAGATGACTCCCGGCCAATAGCCCCAGAAATTCTTGTTGCCAAGCAGACATCCTATGCTGGTGGCAAGTGAGGCAAAAATGGATATTATAACAAGAAGTGGCACAAAGATGAGCCATTGATAAAAGAAATAAAGGACCTTCATATAGTTTTGTTCGGCTCCTCACTGGAACCTCGATTTCGTCGATTTATGATGTAAAAAATGCTGTTTTTTTGTAATTTCGGGGCAAAGATATGCTTTTTTTCGTTAAATCAAGCATTTTTTTCGGTTTTTTTGACCAACGTATTGTTTTTTTTTGTTACTTTGCCCCAAAATATAAGTCGAAAATACATTTTAAAAACACAAAACAATACATTATGAGAGCTCTTAAGCAGTATGGAGGATCAATCCTCATCCTTATCGTTGTTGTAGTTCTGGCTATCAGTTTCTATACTGAAGCACTTCAGGATGCTGGTCTGAATACCATTATTCTTGGTGTTTGCTTCGTTCTTGTTGTTGCCGGTGTGCTTCTGAACATCTTTGGCGGCAAGTCAGCAGACAAGATTGGTGGCAAGTAAAAACCTGCTCCACCATCCTTCGATAACAACACACAGAACGCGCAGAGGCGTGAGTCTTTGCGCGTTTTTGTAATCACAAAATGCCATTCGTCCCTGTTATGGGGTTATAGTAAGTTAAAAGGCCCCCTACGATTTGCAATCTGCTCGAAAAATCACTATCTTTGCGCCCTCATATTATTATTAAATATAAAATAGAGCAGCAGGTTGTCTGTTATCTGTTACAAAGTGATATATGCATATTAAGAAGAGATCAGTTTTCCTACTTGTCATTATGATGGTTGTTGCGATGCCTACTTTCGCACAACGATTCACAAAAAAGGAGCAGGCCAAGCGTGAAGCACGTGCCATCAATTACTTTTATGGAAACTCGTTCACCCTGTCGGCTGGCTATGTGCATAGCTGGTTGGCGCGCGACCGATTCACGGGGGAAACCTTTGGAATGACGGGTGCCTATCAGAATACACGCGATTCCTACGCATTCAGTTTTGCCTGGGACTATAACAAGAAGAAGCATCACGGCTTCCGAGTGAGCGCAAGCTATGCACAGTTCGGTGGTGAGAAGGACTTCTATCACGATATGGGGCTGGGCTACGGCCGCCAGCAGCGCTATGACCTGACCGAGCAGATTCATATGAACGAGATTATGGTCGGAGGCAAGTACCGCTATTTCATCCCATTGACCTATAAGAGCCGCATTTCGCTGGATGCAGGTCTCTATGTCTCTCGTTTCGTAGGTTCGTACGATGATGCCCAGAACTGGGATCTGGGACCGGTGGTCGGAATCGGGTATGACTGGAAGCATCTTTCGCTGGGCGTCGATTATATGCCGGGTGTCTGGAACGACGTCATCGAGGGAAGTACGGCCCGAGTCAGTGCCCTTATCTTCAACGTCGGTCTCCATCTCTGGAAATAAGCTTTAGCACACCTTTTTTAACTTACTCCCTTTCAAATTAAAAATGGAATTTTCATTCAGTCCCCTGACGGCCGTTTCGCCAATTGATGGACGTTATCATACCAAGACGGAGGTCCTGAGCGACTATTTCTCCGAGTTCGCACTCATCAAGTACCGCGTTCGGGTGGAGGTCGAATACTTCATCGCTCTCTGTGAACTCCCATTGCCCCAGCTGGCCGATGTCGATAAGCGTGTCTTCGACCAGCTCCGCTCCCTCTATCAGTATTTCACACCCACCGAAGCACAGCGTGTGAAGGACATCGAGAAGGTGACCAACCACGACGTGAAGGCTGTAGAGTATCTCCTCAAAGAAGAATTTGACAAGCTGGGCCTCGAGAAGTACAAGGAGTTTATCCACTTTGGCCTTACCAGCCAGGACATCAACAACACGTCGGTGCCCATGAGCATCAAGGAGGCCATCTACGAGGTCTATATTCCCGCACTCCAGGAAGTGATTGACATCCTGGCCCGCTATGCCGAGGAATGGAAGGACATCCCCATGCTGGCACGCACCCATGGCCAGCCGGCTTCGCCCACACGACTTGGCAAGGAGGTGATGGTCTTTGTCTATCGTCTGAACCAGCAGCTCGAAACTCTCAAGCAGGTGAAGATCAGCGGCAAGTTCGGTGGTGCTACGGGCAATTTCAATGCCCATCACATCGCCTATCCAGACCGCGACTGGCGTGCCTTCGGCAACAAGTTCCTCCACGATCGTCTCGGCATCGAGCGCGAAGAATGGACCACCCAGATTTCGAACTATGACAACCTTGCGGCCCTTTTCGACGCCATGCGTCGCATCAATGTGGTCCTGCTCGACCTCGACCGTGACTTCTGGCAATACATCTCGATGGAATACTTCAAGCAGCAGATCAAGGCTGGCGAAGTAGGTTCGAGTGCTATGCCGCACAAAGTCAACCCTATCGATTACGAAAACTCTGAGGGCAACCTTGGCATCGCCAATGCCATCCTCGAACACCTTGCGACAAAACTCCCGGTAAGCCGTCTGCAGCGTGATCTTACCGATTCTACGGTCCTTCGCAACGTGGGTGTCCCCATGGGCCATATGCTCATCGCACTGGCATCAACGAAGAAGGGCCTCGGCAAGCTTCTCCTCAACGAGGCTGCCATTCGTCGTGACCTGGACAATGCTTGGGCTGTAGTCGCCGAGGGCATCCAGACTATCCTTCGCCGTGAAGGTTATCCAAAGCCCTATGAGACGCTGAAGGCCCTGACCCGCGTCAACACAGGCATGAACGAACAAACTATTTCAGCATTTATTGAATCATTAACCGTATCGGAGTCAGTGAAAGCAGAGTTGCATGCGCTTTCTCCATCAAACTACACAGGCATTTAAATTATTATGGAAGAAAATCAGAACCCACAGGCAAACACCCCACAGGAGGGTGGTTCTGCCCCAGAAGGTGCGCCACAGGCACCTAAGCGTCGTCCCAGAATCGGCGAGAGCCGCTTCGGTAACGCAGCAACATTCGACCCACAGTCACGTAATTCTTATCAGCGCGGAGGAGCAAATGACTATAGCGGATATGGCCGCAACAGCTACACCCGCAATGGCGGCTACACCCGTAATGCAGGTGGCTACACCCGCGGCGGCTACCAGCGTCCTTCGATGGATGGCGAGGGCTATCAGCGCCCCCAGCGCGACAACGAAGGTGGTTATCCCCAGCAGGGCGGCTATCAGGGCTACCAGCGTCCCCAGCGTCCCCAGGGCGGCTATCGCCGTTATCCCCAGGAGGGCGAGCAGGGCGGCTATCCGAGCTATCAGCGTCCCCAGCGCCCCAATAACAACTATCAGCGCTACAACGACAATCAGGGCTATCAGCAGCCTCAGCCCGAGGCACCTCAGGAGGGCAAGCCTCAGCAGGAGGGCCAGCAGCCCCAGGAAGGTTTCAACCAGAACTATCAGCCACAGGGTGGCTATCAGCAGCGCGGCTACCAGCGTCCCCAGCAGGGTGGCTATGGTCGTCCCCAGCAGGGTGGATATGGTCGCCAGCAGGG
>JAEEUA010000011.1 GCA_016286775.1 Bacteroidales bacterium | reverse complement strand
CCACCACATCTCCTTTCTTCGCCTTGTAGCCTTTCTTCGGCACTTCTTCAAACTGCACCAACGGCATATAATACTTGTACCATTGGGCAGGCAAAATAATGGCAGGACATCCTCCCGCCTGCAAAGCCCTCATCGTGTACCAAGCACAGCAATGGATTGAATGGTCACGTCCATGCTCCGTAAGATGAGTCGTCGCTTTCTCCGCATCGAAACTATAAGTCTGCATCCAAACAGCATAACCAACCAATAATATCAGTAGGCCAGCAAATACTTTCTTTCCTTTTGTCATCTCTCTTTTTGGATAATAAGATTTGTAATGTAATTTCAATAATATATGCAATAAATCGGCAAAAGGTAAACTCAGCCAAACAATTGTACGAATGTGTACCATAAATCTCGGTTTTAGCGTTACGGCTACGGGCAGATAGCGTGCACAAAATAAATATCGTTAAGCAAGAAGGCTTATATTTCTATAAAAAAACTAAAAACGACAGATTATAGCGGCAACAATGATTGAAAAGGCTTATTTCCCTTTTTTTCTATCAAAAAACTTGGTTGTTTAAGTTATTTTTCTTATATTTGCGGCGGGATTTTCTAAAGACAATCCAGATTGAGATAATAAAATGATGATAGAATAAGTAATACATATCGCCTGACAATGAACCCTAAATATTTGACAAACCTAAAGGACGCAATCAAGAGCTTCTGGACTACTAGAAGTTCTGTTGGTGTTCTACCAGGCAAGCAGCTTGATGAATTTCTGAAACTCATTAAGCAAGTTGCTATGGATGCCGGAGTCCCTGAGTCTTGCATTTTTTCCAAGAACAACCACATACCAGGCTATTATCGTGCAAGCAAAGACTGGGATCTAATCATTGTCTCTCCCCAAAAGAACTTGATTGCAGCAATTGAATTGAAATCCCAAATTGGCTCATACGGAAACAACTTAAATAATCGCACAGAAGAATCTTTAGGATCTTCAGAAGACTTCTGGACAGCTTTCAGAGAAAAAGCATTTCCATGTAAACAATCTCCATGGCTGGGTTATCTTATGTTGGTGGGCAAAGATGACAAATCTACACACAAGGTAAAAATCTATGAACCTCATTTCTCGGTACGACCCGAATTCAAGGAAGCCAGCTATCTTGACCGATATAGAATCTTGTGCCAAAGACTAATTCTTGAACACAAGTACAATGCTGTGGCATTAATCGCCACTTCAGGTCCGAATCATTACGAAAGCTTGGATAACAATATTTCTATCGAATCTTTTTTCGATAGTTTAAGAGGACATTTATTAGGTTGTGAAGATGACTTCAAGTAATTTCATATACGGAAAGCGCACAAGCGGAGGACAGCAAGGTGACGTGTTTACAAATCCCTACGTCGTAAAGTACATGCTGGACTTGGTCGGTTACAATCCTGACAAGGATTTATCGACCCTTTCCATCATGGAGCCATCCTGTGGTGAAGGCGAATTCCTTGTTGAAATCTTGCATCGTCTTCAGCTATCAGCTGAGCTTTTTGGATTTGACTTGAACGAAGCTTATCACAAATGTGTCCATGCTTCGGATATCGATGCCGACAAGATTGAAAAGTGTCTGAATCGGCTCAATGCTCTTTTTCCAACCATCATTCATCCCGAAGAGAATATCAAAGCTGAAGATTATCTACTGAATGACCAACCGTTGGTGGATATCGTGATTGGCAATCCTCCTTACATCCGTTATGAACAAATACCCACAGACAAGCTGCCAATCTACAAAAAGCGTTTTCCCACTTTCTATTATAGAGCTGATATGTACGTGCTCTTCTATGAAAAGTCACTTCGTCAGCTCAACCCTCATGGCTGTCATTGTTTCATTTGTTCCAATCGCTGGATGCGCAATAAATATGGTAACGTCCTACGTAAGATGGTAGCGCAATCTTTTAGGATTGAACAAATTATCAATATGGAAGGGGCAGATGCCTTTCAAGAAGATGTTTTGGCATATCCTGCCGTAACATTATTCTCCAACAACAAGCAAAGTGAAAACTTTCTTTACTCTGAAATATCTTCGGTAAGCCAATTGAGGAATGCCGAAACATTTGTGCATCCATGTCCCAACGATGAGGATTGGAGCTGTATGTTTGCCAAGGATTCTTCACACGACTTATTCCCACTCATCGAAGAACAAGGATTTAAGATTGGTATCGGTGTCGCAACAGGTGCCGATGGAATCTTCATTTCCCACGATCTAAAAGGAAAAATTGAAGACTCTCTACTCCTACCAGCGATACATGGGCAAGACCTCCGAGCCAATCAAATGAACTGGAATGGGCGGATGCTATTCAATCCCTACGACAAAAATGGGGAGCTCATCAACCTTGACTCCTACCCTTTTTGCAAAGCATATCTGGAAAGTCATCGCAAAGCATTGTCCAATCGAGCCAAGGCAAAGCACAACCCATCCAAGTGGTATGGGACCATTGATAGAATCTACCCTGCACTCCAACATAAAGCCAAGATACTTCTGCCTGACATATCGGGCAACACCTTCATATTTGTTGATGAGGGGAATTATTATCCGCTACACAATATATATTATATCATTGGTGGTACGACAAGACAACTCTATCTGCTGGCTGCTATTTTGATGTCTGATTTTGCACGCCGTCAGCTTGCAAGCCTTACTAATCACATGAATGGAGGCTATCCTCGCTGGCAAAGTCAATATCTCAAGAAGTTGAGGGTTCCTGTTGTTTCATCTATTCCCGAAGAACTTGCCGATAAGCTCCTTCAATCATATCAAACTCATAATATTACCGAAATCAATTATTATGTTTCTCTAATAATCGAGAATGGCACGCAAGACTCAAAAGGAAAGGCTCGCAAGCAAAAACCGACACAGTTGCAACTAGCGTTCGACTGAAATGGATTTTACCACTGCTATAATTGGAGGGTGTATCTCAAGCCAAATTATTTGACTCTTGATACACCCTCTCTTTTGATCTTTGTGATGAAACTGTTGATTAAGCCTGAGCTGCGATGTCGTGCCGCCGTGGGGCTCATGTCCGAGGACATGCTGTGCTGCCCCCCGTTCGCGTCACGGCATCTCATCGCAGACTTTTGGTTTATACTTTTTGCGCGTTCATTGTGCTGTTTTCAAGAATGCACTCATAATTCTGAGACTACGGGCAGACAGCGCGCACTGACAATCCGGCGAAACGAGACTGGTAACCACCCACAGATATAGAGTACGAAGAGAATAAGGTGTAGGTAGCACCATCTGCAACCGGGAAGAGCGACGAAGACCAGTAGTGGCCAACCAAGAAGTCGGTGGGATCGTTGCGCCAACGGATGCCAGCAGCAGGCAGGAAAATTGTGTTGCCGTTCGGACCCGTGAAAAGGTAACCATTCACTCCGTTCGACTGCGTCCATTCGCACGTACAGTTATCTTTTAGCTCTTTATACTGTTCGTATGTCGGCATGTGCCATGGCGCACCCCAATTCGCTGTCGCTGCATCGTCCTCAGGCAACAGTTCTGTTAGACCGTCTGTGAAGCCATTGTCTCCGTAATCACTGTGGTCGCAGTACTTCGTCATAGTGCGATCCGAGCCATTGCAGTACTTGTATGTACTCCAATCATAATAGTCCTTCTCTTCCGTCTCGCCCCAGGCATAGTAGCCACCGTATTCCTCTGGTTTGGAGGCACCGATATTCCAGCTTGCCCACTTCGTGCCCGATGGCAAGCCGAGGTCGATGGCTTCGGCTACGGGACATTCACTGAGGTCTTCAACGATATTCTGGAATCGGCTCCAGCCCGTTGTCGTTTCATACAGCGCCTTTGTGCCTTGGGGAACATGGAGTGTGCCAGATGAATAGGTCTCGTTGGAGAAAGAGTAGTAACCGCATTCGAACGGCACCTTCATTTTTGCGCGGACAGTTCTGAGGTCAAAGTTATTGCTGAATGCTGAATAGCTTTCTTCATCCTCATCAGTGTAAAAGGCCTTCAATGTACTTGGAAGCGTGACTGAAGTAATCTTGCATTCATTAAAGGCATCATAATGGATTTGCTCGATACCTTCAGGTACAGTATATACCTCGGCCTTTGCATAGGGGAAGAAGAGGAATAACTTCTTGTCCTTGGTGGTCAGCACGCCCTTGATTGAAGCATACGTTTCGTTCGACTCGACAACGTTCACATCCTTCAACGAATAGCAATAATCAAACACTCCACCATAAAGATCATCTTCATCCGAATTGCCGAGATAAGCCACATTCCGGGGCAGGGTAACACTGATTAAAGGATTCTCTTCCAATGCCTGTTCTCCCAAGCGGATTAGCGATTCTGGCAAGATGATGGAAGTAAGTGCACATGCCGAGAATGCCTCCTCGTCTATCCATGTCACACCCTCCGGCAGAGTCACGTTCGACAAATTGGGACATTGCATGAACGCCTTTTCTCCGATAGTCTTGACACTTGCGGGGATAGAAACGGACTCAAGGCTACATTCGCGGAAGGCTTCTTCTTCAATGATGGTCAGCCCTGTGAAATACTGCAGTTCGTTGAAGCTACTAATTCCCTGCTTTTCATAAAACACCTTCCCAACACTTTTGACAGCGGCTGCCTCTCCATAGCTGAGTTCGCCATCTCCATTCGTATCCCAGTTGGCCACGCAGATAGCCTTCACAGTCGCATCGGCAAATAAGATGTTGGTGGAAGGAGATGGAGGGAAGACTGCGCGCACGGATAGCCCATAGCAGCGGTTGTTGGGGCTCGTGTACCAGAAGCCGATGGAAAAGTAGTAGAGGGCCTCCGCACCGGTAGGGTATCCCGGGTCAAGCGATGATGAAAAGCAGTTACCTAAACTACCCTCACTCTTGATGTCGCCTTTTTCGCGAACGCCGGCGGCAGGCAGGAAGATCGTATTGCCGTTCGGACCAGTGACAAGTACTCCATTGACACCATTCAACTGCGTCCCTTCTATTGTACAGTTTTCTATGAGTTCATCCCGCTGTTCTCTTGTCGGCATGTGCCATGGCGCACCCCAGTTCGCAGTCGCAGCATCGTCCTCGGGTAACAGTTTTGTATAACCGTCAGTGAAATACTTTGTCATTGTGTTCCACGAACCATTGCAGTACTTGTAAGTTGTCCAATCATAATACTCCTTCTCCTCCGTTTCACCCCAAGCATAGTAGCCTCCATATTCTTCAGGAGCGGAAGCTCCAACATTCCAGCTTGCCCACCTTGTGCCCGATGGCAGACCGAGATCGATAGCTTCGGCTACGGGACAGTCGTCCTTGGGCTTTTCGGGAGTGACTACAGGACGCACCGAACGTCCATTGTCGCAGTCTTTATCTTCACATTCACAAGAATAATAACCTGGATAATAATAAAAGTTGAGAGCAAAAGCATCTTCTAAATCTTGCGCATCATCTTCACTTGGAGCGCATGACGATGACCAATAATAACCGTCCGTCCCCACATCTTCGAGATCTTCGATATGTCGGCCAGCAGCTGGCAGGAAAAGCGTTGCCCCGTTAGGACCAGTAAACAGAGCGCCATTTATGCCCTGTTGAGTTATCCATGTACTTGTACAATTATCAATCAACTCCTGTATCTGGTCTTTTGAAGGCAACGTCCACGAGCCACCCCACTTCACGTGAGCCACGTCATATTCAGTGCCAGCGATGTTGTCACCGATATCATGACATGTATCGTCAATGCCATCACAGTGGGTATAGGTACTCCAATCATACACCTCCTTCTCCTCCGTCTCGCCCCAGGCATAGTAGCCGCCGTAGCCTTCGGGAGTGGAGGCACCGACATTACAGCACGACCAGAGAACACCAGAAGGCAGACCGAGGTCAATCATGTGGGGATGATGGTCATCGGGGCATACGAAATGAGCGTATTCGTTCGTTTCCAAAGTCTCCAGATTGACAAAGACAAGGCTGTCGATCACCGTAGTCTCAGATTCCGAGGTGATGTTCCACTGCTCCAGCGTCATGACCTGTTCAGCATCCTCATACGTGATGTTGGTGATGTCCTTCAGCGCAACGAGCAACGGCTTGGCATAGTTCTGCCGATAAATCAACAGCGCATCCTGCGTGAACAGAGAAAGGCAGCATACGAATGCAACAAGTATCAACAACAGCTTTTTCATTTCTTTACGATTTTATAGGTGAGACCATCGACCGTTACCATATAGACACCCGCACCCAGCTGCGACAGCGGGAAGGAATATTCCCCGGCTGTCTCTATGATTCTGCTGAACACGAGAGAGCCATTAAGAGAGTGGATAAACACCGAGCTACCGGCCTTCAGCGAGGGGAAGAGCAGCATTTCACCATCGAACTTGAAGGATGAAGGCTTGTCGTTCTCAAGATTCTTGATTCCCTGTCCTTCAGAATCCTCGTAAGTGAACTTGGCCATGTCCTGCAGATTGTAGCTCACCGAAACAGTGTTGGAGTTGATCATCAGGCTGCTTTCATTGAACGTAACCTTGGGTTCTTCGCTCAGTGCAAAGGCGACCTTGCTACCGTCCTTTGCCCAAACGACCAGTTGCATTTCAGCCTTGGCTACCAAACCAAGACAAAGCGCGAAAAAGATAAGAATGCCTTTTTTCATAGATGTATGGTATTTAGGGTTAGATTCACATGAATTTTACACTAATAATAATGGCGACGAGATAATATACAACGCCACAAATATACGCAATATTCTAAATAAATGCAAAAAGAGGGTTAAAAAATGTATGTTTGGATTCCATTTTTGACGTATAGTTTCATAAACAGGGCGAATAGATTACAAAAAAGAGAGAGATGGCATATATTTTCATTGTTGCATCACTTGCGCACAGATAGTACCAGATTGCTGCAAGATTGCATTATTTGTGCGCAGGTAGTGCAGCAACTCTCGCAAGATGGTACTACTTGCGCACACTTGATATCATCTCGTCACAAGATGCCACTACTTGTGGACAGATAGTGCAAGACACATCGTGAGATTGTACTGGTCGTGAACAAGTAGTACAATCTCGCGGAAATATTGCACTACTTGCGGACAGATAGTACAAGGCACATCGTGAGATTGTACTGGTCGTGGACAAGTAGTACAATCTCGCGGCAATATTGCACTACTTGCGCACAGTTAGTACAATATCATTTCAAAAAGGGATAAGCAGGCGTCCAGATGGTCTTACTAAAAACTAAGCATGACCATTTTGCGCCAAGAATGGTTATCCTACTATAGGAGCATGACCATTTTTGGCATAGATTGGTTATGGAGCTATTGGAGCATGACCTTTCTTGGCGTAGATTGGTCATGGCGCGATTAATGGCATGACCATTCTTGGCATAGATTAGTCATGGCGCGATTGGAGCATGACCATTCTTGGCATAGATTGGTTATGGCACGATTGGAGCATGACCATTCCTGGCATAGATTGGTTATGGCGCAGTTGGAGCATGACCATTCTTAGCGCAGATTGGTCATGGAGCAGTTGGAGCATGACTATTCCTGGCCAAGATTGGTCATGGGGCAATTGGAGGCATGACCATTCTTGGCATAAATTGGTTATGAAACAACAACGGCATGACCATTCTTGGCGAAGATTGGTCATGCCGTAAATTGAGATTGTTAATTCCTTATTCGGATTGAGTTTTCCACTCCGTGATATTACGTTCCTTGATGTCTGGGAATTCAACTGCGTTTCCACACTTCGAAGGTCATCGAATAATCGTTGTTCTCATCGGCCTCAACATCCTGGCTGCTGATACATTCGAAGCCTTCGGGGATGGGTGGGATGCTGGCATCAAAATTCTCAACAACGGTGTGAACGCGGGTCAAATAGATGCAATCAGCATCGTTCCATGCCTGATTGTAGATTTGTGCACCTCCAATCACGAAGGAGTCAGTCGGACTATGTTCGATGGCCTCGACAAGTGAATGAAAGACTTCGACACTGGTGCCTGGCTTCAGGTTGCTCATTACTTCCTCCGAGATATGAAAGAGTCCATCGCGCGTCACCACAACATTGCGACGGCCAGGGAGTGGACGACCGATGGACTCATAGGTCTTTCGTCCCATGATGACTGTGTGACCTTTGGTCGTGGCCTTGAAGTATTGCAGGTCGGCACGCAGATGCCAAGGCATTGAGCCTTGATTGCCGATGGCGTTATTCTCGGATGCTGCGACGATGATGTTCATATGAAGAAATAACAATTAACAATTAATAAATAACAATTATTTGTTCGACCCGACAAACAAACAACCACTTAAAAGCCTTGTAATCCCTTAAAGACCTTGTCACTCTACATATAGCACAAGACCCTTCAGGTACTCGCCCTCTGGATGGTAGATGTTGATGGGATGGTCGGCAGGTTGATGGAGCTGATAGAGGATTCGGACACGGCGACCCACTTGGGCAGCTGCACTGAACACAGCGCAGCGGAAATCGTCCTTCGTCACCACCTGCGAGCAGGAGAAGGTGAAAAGAATGCTGCCCGAAGGCATTCGTTCGAGTGCCTTGGCATTAAGCTTCTGATAGCCTCGCAGCGCATTGTGAAGCACCTTCTTATGTTTGGCGAATGCAGGGGGATCGAGGATAACGAGGTCGTAGGAGAAAGAATCTCCATCGTCCCCGGTAAAGCGTGAGGGATCCTTAAGGAAGTCGAAGGCATCGGCCACGAATGCCTGATGACGAGGATCACCCGGATAGTTGAGTTCGACATTGGCATTGGTGATACCGATGGCCTGCTTCGACACATCGACCGAATGAACCAGTTCCGCACCGCCACGCATGGCATAGAACGAGAAGCCTCCCGTATAGCAGAACATGTTGAGCACACGGCGTCCACGGGAAAAATGCTCGACAAGGGCACGGTTCTCGCGCTGATCGACGAAGAAGCCCGTCTTCTGCCCCTTGAGCCAATCGACATGGAACTTCAATCCGTTCTCGATTGCCACGTCGCAGATCGATTGTTCGAGCGCACGGCCTTGAGCGGCATCTGTGACGGGCTGACCATCGATGATCAGATAGCCATTCACCGTACTGCCTTCGGCCTCAGCCTCCTGACGTGCCTCGGTCTTGTAACCCAAGGTGGTCTCAGACTTGTAATAGACGTTGCGAATCTCGGCACCCGCCACACGAATCAAATCCTCGGCCAAGGCCTCACGAATGTAGTGGATGCCTGCCGTATGAGCCTGCATCACAGCCGTATGGGCATAGACATCGATGATGAGTCCGGGCAAACCATCGCCTTCGCCATGGACGAGACGATATGCATCGTTATCTGCTCGAATCAAGCCGAGGGACTTGCGCAATGTGTAGGCCGACTGCAGACGACGCAGGAAGAACTCGTCGTCAAATTCATCTTCGTCGAACGAGAAGATGCGCACCGCTATGGACCCAATCTGATACTGGCCCAACGCGAGAAATTCGCCCTGCGACGAAACGACGCGTACCCAATCGCCCTCCTCCGGCTGCACCTCGCTGCCGAACTCATCCTCCATCCGATAGATGGCTCCTGAGAAAACCCAGGGATGGAACCGCTGCAGCGACTCCTCCTTCCTATGCTTCAAAATAACAGAAATCATAACGGCGAACCTTTAGCCAAACAGAGGTTGAATGACGAACTTCCAGATGTCATTGAGGTTGACAAAGAGCATCAGAGCAATGATGATGGCAAAGCCGATGATCTGCGCACGTTCCTTGGCCTTGTCGCTGATGGGACGACGGATGATGGCTTCGATGAGCAGAATGAAGATGTGTCCTCCGTCCAGTCCCGGGATGGGCAGGATATTCATGAAGGCCAATGCTACCGAGAAGAAGGCCGTCATCGACCAGAACTGAAGCCACTGCCAGGTGTCGGGGAAGATGGAACCCATTGTGCCAAAGCCGCCCAATGACTCGGCGCCCTCCTTGGTGAAGACAAGCTTGAACTGGCGCACGTAATTGTAAAGCATGTTCCAACCTCGCTTGATGCCGGCCGGAATCGCCTCAAAGAACGAATAATCGATGTGGGTAAATACATCTTCGGTCATGTAATTCCGGAAGAATGCACCCATCTTGCCATCTTCGCTGACCAGCATGGTAGCCGACATGAGGGAATCGCCTCGATAGAAATCCACCTTGAGCGAATCGCCCTTATGCGACATCAATGCAAGGGTGACCTCGTGACGAAGCATCGTGAGCGAGTCACCCGCCAGGAGTCCTGCCTTCTCAGCGGGGCTATCGGCCATAATCGAATCGATGACGAAAGGCATACGGGCAATGGCGAATAGCTCAAGCTGGAGATTGTCGCGAAGGAAGACCTGTCCGATGGTATCGGGCAAAGCAATCTGGACTTCCTGTCCATTGCGACGCACGGTGACGTCGTTAGCCAAAAGCAAATTGCTATTGAGACGCGTATAATCGGTGCTCTTTCCATCGACCGCGATAATCTGATCGCCAGGACGGAAACCAATCTGCTGGGCATACTCGGAATATTCTACGCCGAAAGGCAGGTCCTCGATCTTGATGATGTCGGAACCCCAGTGCCAGGCCATGCAGATATAGATGAGGACAGCCAGAATCAGATTGTTGAGCACACCGCCCACCATGATCATAAACTGGGCGAACTTACCCCGCTTGGCAAATGCATCGGCGCGATCGGTTTCGGCATGTTCGGCATCATGTGTCTCATCGACCATGCCGACGATAGCACAATAACCTCCCAGCGGAACCCAACCGATACCATATTCGGTGTCGCTGGGATTGGGCTTGGAACTGACCTTGCGGTTGCAGACGAAGACGCCTTCCTTATTCCATTTCAGAAAAGAGAAACTATAGGCATCGAAGAAGAGATAGAACTTCTCGACACCCACCTTGAAGATACGGGCCCACATAAAGTGTCCCAGCTCATGTACAAATACCAGAATTGACAGCGATATGATGAGCTGCAGGGCCTTGAATAATATTGTTTCCAAAGTTTTTAAAGGGTAGAAAAAAGGGAGTTATAAGGGTGAAAGAAATATGTACGATTTTACGGAATACCGTTATTTCGGGATTACGGTATTACGGGATACCGGTATAACGGTATTTCGTATAACGGAATATCGCTATTTCGAACCATTCAAAACCGTTTAGAGCTAATCTTAACCGTGTAATATCTCTCGAGCCTTGATGCGTGCCTCGGCATCAATATCGAAATAATCTTCGAGCGAAGGAGCTGCGACGAAAGGCATGGCTGCCAATGTCTTCTCGTTCACCTTAGCCATCTGCAGGAACTTGCACTGACCACGGCGGAATGCCTCGTTGGTCACCTCGTTGGCAGCATTGAGCACACAGGTGCGGTCACCGCCAGTGGCCAAGGCCTCGAAAGCGAGACGCAGATTGGGGAATCGTTCCAGGTCGGGACGTTCGAAGGTGAGATGCGCATAATCCTCGATACGAAGCTTACCATTGATTTGCGAAGGCATACGGTCGGGATAGCTGAGAGCGTAAGCAATGGGCACCTTCATGTCGGGGCAACCCAACTGTGCCTTGATGGCACCATCGCTGAACTGAACCATCGAATGGACAATGGACTGCGGATGCACAGCCACCTCAATTTGGTCGGTGTTCATGCCAAAGAGCCAGCGAGCTTCAATGACCTCGAATCCCTTGTTCATCATCGAAGCTGAGTCGATGGTAATCTTGGCTCCCATGTCCCAATTGGGATGCTTGAGTGCCTGTGCAGCCGTCACGTCACGCATCTGCTCCATCGTAAAGGTGCGGAAGGGGCCACCCGAAGCAGTAATGATGAGCTTGTCGATGGGATTGTCGAGATAATGGGGCTTCTCGGAGTTGGCATTGTCATTCGAAAGCCACGGGAAGCAGCCACGGGCAATGCTTTCGCCCTGCAGACACTGGAAGATGGCCGAATGCTCGGAATCGACCGGCAGGATGGGCACCTGATACTCGGCACAAAGACCTTCGATGAGCTGTCCAGCCACGACGAGTGTCTCCTTGTTGGCGAGCGCCAGCATCTTCTGTGCCTTGATGGCAGCCACGGTAGGACGCAAGCCCGCAAAGCCCACCATAGCGGTAACAACAACATCAATCGGGCCGGCAGTCACGACCTGGCAAAGGCTATCGGAACCCGTCCAAACCTTGATGGGCAGATCGCTCAAGGCATCACTTACCCGATCGTAATAGGTCTCGTCGGCAATGACAACGACTTCGGGATGAAACTGCCGGGCCTGCTCGATGAGCAAATCAGCCGAACGATTGGCCGTAATGGCATAGACACTGAATAAATCAGGATGTTCGGCACAAACCTCCAACGTCTGCCGTCCGATACTTCCTGTACTGCCAAGAATTGCAATATTTCGCTTCATTTGGATTCTATTGTTAGTTTTTAGGGTGCAAAAATACTAAATATTTTTGATATTTCCGCACTAATTGATGAAAATTATGAGTCAAGCAGCCAAATTTTCATTTTTTTATTTGTTCCTATACCGAAAAAACACTATCTTTGCCGTATGAATATAGCAGTTTTATTGGCAGGCGGCAGCGGTCGCCGCATGGGAGGTCCAGAGCCCAAACAATTCATCCAGATTGTCGGACGCAGCATCCTGGAGCACTCGATTCGTGCCTTCCATCAGCATGAGGGCATCGACGAAATAGTTATCGTAGCCCATGCTGACTATATCGACCGCATCCGCGAAATTGCCGAACCCTACCCAAAGGTAAGGCACATCGTGCCAGGCGGCAAGGAGCGGTATGACTCCTCGTTGTCGGCCATTGCATGCTACAAAGATCGAACAGAGGTGAACCTGCTGATCCATGATGCTGTGCGCCCGCTCGTTTCAGAACGCATCATCACCGATTGCATTGAAGCACTCAAGACCTACAAGGCTGTCGATGTAGCTATTCCATGCACCGACACCATCGTGGAAGTGAACGCCGAAGGTGCCATTTGCCGGATTACACCGCGTTCGATGCTGCGCAATGTGCAGACACCGCAATGTTTCCGATTGGAAACCATTGCCAAAGCCTACGAGATCGGGCTCAAGGACCCGGCGTTCGTCACTTCGGACGATTGTGGTGTCGTCTTCCGCTATCTGCCCGACGAACCCATCTATGTAGTGGCTGGCGAAACAACCAACATCAAGGTCACCTACCCCGAAGATCTCATCCTCGCCGAAAAGATACTCAAACAGTGATTTTTGATTCCGAAAATAACATTGGTTTTAATAATTCCGAGAAACACACGAAAAGGCGAAAAAGACGAAAATTTTTTGTAGGTTTCGGTTATTTCGTACCTTTTCGGATTTAAAAGACTTTTGTATCTCAGGATTACATCTTACGAATCAGCGAATTATTGAATTATGGTTTGTATCCATTACGGACATCCCAAATTCGATAATTCGCTGATTCATGTTAATTATAGACTCAAGTCAGAGCGTTCTGAAGGCATAGCCCTGTTCAATCAGATATTCGATGGAAGCAGGAAGTGCCTCCTGGATATTACGCCATGACTTAGGCTGGTCGTGGAACGTTATGATGGAGCCATTGCGCACATACTTCTTCACGTTGTTGATGACATCCTGAGCGCTTAGACGTGAAGAATAGTCGCGAGAGACAAGGTCCCACATGATGATACGATACTTCTTCTGAAGCAAAGACGCCTGTCCGAATCGGAGCCATCCATGAGGCGGACGGAAGAGGTCGGACTGGATCAGAACGTTGGCCTTCTCGACATTGGCGAGGTAGGCCTTCGATTCGTAGGTCAGTGCTGAAATATGGTTCATCGTATGGTTGCCCAGGCGGTGACCTGCAGCCTTGACCTGCTCGAAGACGGCGCGATAGCGTGCCACGTTTTCTCCGACGCAAAAGAAGGTAGCCTTGATTCCATATCGTGCAAGCACATCCAACACCCAAGGGGTAACCTGGGGTGTGGGACCGTCGTCAAATGTCAGATAGACGCACTTTGGCTGCGAAGGGATGCGCCAGAAGCTGTCTTGAAACATCAAACGACGAAACCATGTGGGTGGTTGCTCGATGAACACGCTATAGGGTTACTTAAGCAAGTTGTACTTGTCGTAAGCAAGGTCGAAATAACTGCGGAACTTGTCGGCGTATTCCTCGTCGAACTGATGATCGCCGGCATCCTGAGCCATCTGGAGCGCATCGCGCATCGTGAGCAGTTGCTCGCGGATGGTGCGGCCCACTCCCTGTATTGCTGGCTTGTCAAGGCGGAATACCCACTGGAGGTAATCCTCGTTCTGAGCCAGGATGTCGCCAACGATACGGCTGCCTTCCTCCATCTTGTTGCAGAGATAGTAGGTCTGTGCAAGGGTGAGTGCCGTATAGTCGTAGGGCACGTTGACCGACGGGATGGTCTTGTCGCAATACTCGGTGGCAGCGAGGGCACGGACGGTGTCGCCATGCTCCAGAAGCTCGTCAATCATGGTGACGAACATCATGCGCTGGGTGCGGCACATGCGGCGGTTGTTCTCGTCGAGATAGATGTTTGGATCCTGGATATTGCCCCAGACGAACTTGTTCATCATGTTGTCGTAGGTCTTGTCTATATCACAAGAGCTGGTACCACCATTCTCAAGCGGAACAATCTGATAGGCCAGGCCAACGAGACGGAAGTAGCGGTTCAACGAAAGATACATCTCAGAGCCGACCGTGGTAGCGAAATAGATGGGGCGCTTCCACCCGTCGCGCGCAATCTGGTCAATCATCGACAGCACGGCAATCTCGTTCTTGGTGATGTAGCGCTTGTTCGACAGATCGATGTGCATACGACGGGAAATAAGACTCTTGTCGGGCGTATCGATGACGGGAGAATTCGCTACTGCAGCCGAGTCGATGTTGATATACATCTTGGTGGCAGGAACGATGGGCACATCGTCGTATTTGCGCAGCTTGTCCTGATAGAACTGGTCCATTACGGCAGCAAACGATGCCTCACGACCATCGGTCTCGTCACTCACATAAGCATAATTAAGCTTATCAGCCACATATTGTGCTGGTGTGAACGAGATGGGAAGCGGATCAGACTCATAAGCCTGCGACTTCATCTGATTGATATACCAATCGGTCTGCAGATACGAAAGGTTGCAGACGCGAACATCAGTACGATAGCCCTCCACATCCTGGTTGTACCACAGCGGGAAGGTGTCGTTATCGCCATTGGTGAAGATGATGGCATTGGGCTCCAGCGAAGTAAGGTAGTTCTTGCCGAAATCACGAGCCGTGAAACGGCCCGAGCGGTCGTGGTCGTCCCAGTTCTGACCTACCATCTGGAATGGAACTCCCAGGCACAGTAGACCGAGAATGGCCGAAACGACAACACTCTGCTTCTTGGTCAGAGATTCGACGATTGACACAAGACCAGCGACACCCATGCCCACCCAGATGGAGAAGGCATAGAACGAACCCGCATACGCATAATCTCGTTCACGCGGCTGATATGGCGTCTGGTTCAAGTAAAGCACGATGGCCAAACCCGTCATGAAGAAGAGGAAGAACACCACCCAGAAGCCCTGGATGCCCTTCTGACCAGAAAATGCCTGCCAGAGCAGACCGAGCAGACCGAGCAGAAGAGGAAGCATGTAATAGACATTGTGTCCCTTGTTTTCTCGAATGGAAGCCGGCATGTTATCCTGGTCGCCCACGAGAATCTCGTCGATGAACTTGATGCCCGTGATCCAGTTGCCGCGGTCGATTTCGCCGTAGCTCTGCACGTCACTCTGGCGTCCGGAGAAGTTCCACAGGAAATAGCGCCAGTACATGAAGTTGACCTGATAGCTCAGGAAATACTGCATGTTTTCGGCGAAAGTTGGAACGGTGACCGGCTTGCCATCAATACGCACCTTTTGACCCTTGTAGTTGCTCCACTGCTTGTAGCCTTCCACGTGATTGCCCTGCTTGGAGTACATGCGCGGGAAGAACGTGGTGTAGTTGTATTCGTAGGTTTCCTTGTGTCCGCTCACAAAGTATTCATCGGGGTCATCCGGGTTGGTCTTGACCACCTTGGTATAGATGGGGGAACCCTGCTTGACAATAGGAGCTCCACTGGAATCGCGCTTCACGTCGCTGGCAAAGGTCTGACCGAAGAAAAGCGGATTCTCGCCATACTGCTCACGGTTCAGATATTTGGTGAACGAAAAGATCTCGTCGGGAGAATTCTGGTCCATCGGGAGCTGAGCCGAAGAGCGGATGATAATCTGTGCAAAGGTGGAATAACCGATGAGGATGGTGAGCAAGCACATCAGGATGTTGCTGGCCAGACGTGCGTTGATTTTCTTCCAATAGAAGATACCTACGACGAAAGCAATGGAAAGGACAATGCCGAGCAACCAGCCGTCGCCGACGAATGGCATACCACAAAGTACGACACCAGCAGCAAGCAGGATGCGCAAAGTGCGGTCGGATGTGTCCTTCTTGTAGCTCTTCCAAACACCAAAGGCAAGTAGTGCCAGGATAAAGAAGAAATAGAAGACCGTGCCGGTATTGAATGGGAATCCAAGGCCGTTGACCGCAAAGAGCTCAATCTGACCTGCGAGCTTGATAAAGCCTGGAATCATGCCATAGAGAATAAAGGCGATGATGAACACAGAAAGGAGCAACGCGCCCAGTGTACCCTTGAGTTCGGCATTCGGCTTCTTCTTGAAGTAATAGACCAGCACAATAGCAGGGATGCAGAGGAGGTTCAGGAGGTGCACACCGATGGAAAGGCCGACGATATAGGCCAACAGAATGATGTAGCGGTCGCCTTCGACGCCTGCACTGCGGCTCTCCCACTTGAGAATGAGCCAGAATACCAGGGCCGTCATGAACGACGAGAAGGCATACACCTCAGCCTCTACTGCCGAGAACCAGAAGGTGTCGGACCATGTGTAAACCAAGGCACCCACCATACCCGAAAGGAGAATGGTGACAGTCTGGCTCCAGGTCATGTCGTTATCGGACTTGTTGTTGCGGCAGACGACCTTCTTGGTGAGCGCAGTAATAGCCCAGAAGAGGAAAAGGATCGTACCTGCCGAGAACAGCGCTGACATACGGTTGACCCAAAGGCCCGCCAAGGCCATATCGCCCCCGGCAAAGTTCACAAAGAAACGTCCGGTGAGGTTGAAGAAAGTATTTCCAGGGGGGTGACCCACCTCGCCCTTGGCAGCGCAGGTGATGAACTCCGGACAATCCCAGAAGGATGCAGTCGGCTCCACCGTATTGAGGTAGGTGAATGCAGCCACCACAAAAGCAATCCATCCGAAGATGTTGTTAAGCAACTTGTATTGCTTGATCATGATAGTTTATTGATTGGATGTTGTTATATAAATTTGGGCGCAAATTTACTCAAATATCCTCAAAATCCCAAATTTTGAGCGCTGTAATTATGTTTTTTAAGCAATCGAATGCCCAATTTTTACATTCTTACAGTTTCACTTAACATTTATCGGACGTATTTTTACTGCTCGAAGGTGACCGCCATCAACCCGATGACTACGTCATTGGACAAGGTGCACAAGGTCAGACTTTCGAGCTGACGATTCGAATCGAGCGGCATCTTGAGGAGTTGAGCTGCACCATAGGGGATGCTCAAGCCCTTGGCGATTGGTGTATCCGCCTCGAAATCGGTGACATGGATATTGACGGCGCCATTGTCCTGTCCGGTTTCCTGCAAATCCTGCTTGAGGTTGCGCGAAACCTTGCCGCTGCCCAGATGCACACGATAAGGATGCTGGCTTGTGCTCCAATAGGCATGGTCGTCATAATAATAATCCTGCTCAATCGGGCACCAGTTGTAGGGATTGGTGAGATGCAAGGTGTCGGCACTTCCATCCGAATAGTTCGCCACGACAAGGCCATTGTCAAGGCGGCTCTGCATATTGTTCGTGCTGCCAGCAAGCAAAAGATAGGCGCATGAATAGTTCGTTGCAGCAGCCTGATTCGAAGAACCGGCATCGATGCGTTCCTTAGAAACCGGGATGGTCAGGCTATTGGGGAAATTATCCCAAAGTGAGGTATAGAGCACATTCTGCCCCTCCCTCGGCAGACGGAACCGAAGACCGAGGCCGGTGTCAAAGAATCCCTCTTCAGAAATAACGTTGCGAAGGCCATCATCCTCGATGGTTGCGGTCATCAACGGCACGCACCAGTCGCCCATGCCCTGCGAAGGAATCTCGAGCGTCGTGTAGGGCGAACGAGGAGAAAGGTACTGCTGACGATAGATATCATCGACAGACGCATTGTAATACTCGTCCAGTCGAAGGTAGGCATGACGACCTGATGCATTGGGAGTGATGTCGTCCAGACCAAGGGCAGTTTCATTCAGCGTGGGGCGATAGGGTTGGGCGGCAGGTTGGTCGTGAGCGGGCACAGAACTGCTTGGCACGGTGATACGCTGCGTCATCTCGCTGTTACCCTTCACCTCCAGGAACCGGCCATCACCCAATGGAAGCCGCACGATGACCTGCAAAGACTGCGGGAAGTGCTGTTCGATATCGTAGATATCTTGCCCATTCTCCCGATGGAAGCGATAGCTGATATAGGGGGTCGCTACATTGGCGAACTCCCATTCGGGAGGGAAACCTGGCTGCAAATAACAGTGGCCGTAGAGTGCATCGGGACGAATGCCGAAAAGACCTTGCATGATGGCGCGTGAGGTAATGCCCACGTTATCTCCGAAGTCTCGATAGGCCTCCTTGAGCGCCTTGTCGTAGTAGCTGATCTGTCCGAAATTGCCGGGACACGCACCGGCACACATCTCGTCAAACAAATCGCTGTAGAGAAGCCTGTAGCCCATCTCGCGACGCCCGGCGATAAAATAGGCCAGTGCCATATTTGCCACCTCTTCGTGTGCCACATTATTGGTGCTCCAGGCGTAAGGCATCCAATCGGACGTGCTGATGGTGAACAGTTCCTGACTGGGGACAGGGAATCTGGTGCTCGAGACATCCAAGGGAATATGGGGAATGCAGGCATCGACCCATCTTGTTGCCTGGTAAGCCTGTTCTGGCGAACAAGCTCCGCAATCGATGGGCGTATAGATGCTCCAGATAGCCGGATCGGCATGCACGCGCTTCAGGCCCATGAAATCCTGAAACTCCGCCCAATGCCCATCGACCTCTGTACCTGCTGGGATCCACAGGCGACGGTTCATGGCATCGAGGATAGCTGCAGCCTCCGAGCGATAGGGCGTCGGATCTTCTCCAATCAGCTCAGCAATGCGGCCAATGAGCAGATTGCCGCGGTAGTTATAGGCCGAAGCATGCGTCACGGCCCCACTGTTGTAGTAGAGGGCATCGCTGGCCCAGATGCAGCAATAACCATCGTAGAGATGGTCGCCATCGGGATCCCAGTTGCGCTTCTCCCATTCAAGGTGCAGCTTCAATGTCGGCCAGAACTCACGCATGAGTGCCGTATCGGCATCATATTGGAAATGCCAGAGCAGCTCATCGATATAGTTGAGGTTCATATCATAGTGGCTCATCTTTCGGTCATCATTCGGCAACTTGCAGATGTAGCCGTTGCTATACATAGGAGTGCCCCACTTCTCAGCCGAACGAGCCAGATTCTTCGTCGTATCCTGGGCAGGATGCGGATAGATGGGTTCGATGTCGCGCACCATGCTCCGTGAATAGGCTCGGAAATGGCTAAGCTGACGATCGAACCATCCGGTCACATCGCCCACATAGCCTCCTCGCCAGCCTGCAAGCGGGGTGCGCCAACCGATGCAGCCATGAAGCCAGGTCTGTCCATCCCACAAACCATCGGCGGCGGCCATCAATGTAGGGCCAAGCGTATTGATCAGCGGATCGGGTGTCTCGAAACGCAACTGGCCAATCAATTTCTCATGGAACAGATTCTCCTTCTCCATGCGTTGTGCACCTTCTCGGGGATTGATCAGTTCGAGGTGGTCGTTATCGACGAGACGCAGATAGGTCGTACCCTCTGCATCCCATTGCAATTGCTGGCTAAGCGAATCGGGACAATTTGCCAATGCCTCAAAATGCTCACGAGGATCAGTTCCCAAGTCACCATTGCGCTTCATCTTCATCTGAGAGATAGGCCGGCGAAGTGCGATGAGCTGCAAAGTCTTGTGCTTGCCCAAGCTTTTCTTGGGGAAACTCTTTGCTTCAAATTGCCAGAGTGCATGATTGCCTTCCTGCTCCGCAATGGCCCGCACACGAAGTTCTCCTCCGCCCCACTGCTCATCAGTCACCACATATTCGCGTATGCCTCCTTCATAATAGGCACGGCAATAGGAAGTGGAATCCAAGGCATAAAGCCGGTCACCGACCTGCAGGTGAAGCTGGATATTCCAGGCCTTGCCCTTGTCATAGGTTGCAAAAAGCGGACGATCGCTGGTTTCGAGTCGCCAGTTGGCATGCGAACCATAAAGAGCACGGGAATACCGGTTCCATCCGTTTTCACAAACGAAACCGCGACCTTCAGGAAAATACTGTAGTTCACGCTGGCCTGCATACACGGCAGACCCGGTCAGCAAAAGAAATAGAATGTAAAATAGTGCACGTTTCATGGGGCAAAGATAAAGAATAATTGGCGAAAAACAAAATTTTGCATTTATTTTTTGTACAATTGAAGAAAATACATTATATTTGCGGCATGAACCAGAAACAATCAGGCCCAATAGGCATTTTTGACAGTGGCTTCGGCGGACTCTCTATTTTCCGCGAAATACGCCACGTCCTCCCCGAGTATGATTACATATATTTGGGTGACAATGCACGCGCTCCTTATGGAGACCTGCCCTACGACAAGGTCTATCACTTCACACGCCAGGCTGTCTTCCGCATGTTCGATATGGGCTGTCCGCTCGTAATTCTTGCTTGCAACACGGCATCGGCAAGGGCACTGCGAACCATCCAGCGCAAGGATCTGCCCGTCTGTGACGACCCGACTCGTCGTGTGCTGGGTGTGATACGCCCCACAGTCGAACGTGTCGAGCACCTCACCTATTCCCGCCACATCGGACTGATCGGCACCATTGCGACTGTGTCCTCGCATTCGTATGACCTTGAGATAGCCAAGGATCCAGCCTATTTCGCACAAGCAGGTGTCGATCCATCGACCTTAGCTCCTGCCGAACCGTCGTTCTACGTCCACGAAAACTCCAAGATTGTAGCCAGCAATCCCAATCCTGTCATCCTCACGTCCCGGGCTTGCCCTGACTGGGTGCCCATGATCGAGGCAGGCAAGATGAAGGAGATGCACGGCATTGTGAAAAACGACTTGGCGGAGCTTCTTGACCAGGACCCCGAAATTGACACCATCATCCTGGGCTGCACCCACTATCCGCTCATCACCTCTCTCATCCAGACGGTGCTCCAGGAATTGGATCATCCGGAAATCATCCTGATGCCACAGGGAAAGCCCGTAGCCTACAGCCTGAAGGACTACCTCGTCAGACACCCGGAGATGAAGATACGTCTCTCCACTGAAGGAAGTGCCAAATACCTCACATCGGGTGACACCGTGAAATTCGAGGAATTAGGTTCCCAATTAATCGGCAAGGGCGTAAAGATTCATGCTGAGAAACTGACGTGGTGAAGGTGGATCCGAATGATTTGAAGGATTAAAGAAGTTTGAAGGGTTCGAATAATTCAGATTAGTTCTGAAAGATTCGGACCCTTCTTCTTATTTCAAAACATTATTTTCCAAACATCTTCGCTACACGCTTGATGCCGGCAACGAGCTGCTCGATCTCTTCTTCCGTATTGTAGAAGGAAAAGCTGGCTCGTACAGTGCCCTGTATGCCCAGACTGTGCATCAAAGGTTCTGCACAATGATGACCCGTGCGCACAGCTATGCCTAACTTGTCCAAAAGCATCCCCATATCATAGTGGTGGATATCGTCCACCAGGAAACTCATGACCGCGGACTTATGGTGTGCATTTCCAAAGATGCGCATGCCAGGAATCTTTTTGAACTCATCAGTACAAAATGTGAGCAGCTGATGCTCATAATCGGCAATCTCATCCAAGCCAATCGCCTCGACATAATCCAGCGCGGCAGCGAGAGCGACTGTACCGATGAAGTCTGGAGTCCCCGCCTCAAACTTATAGGGCAGTTCATTGAAGGTTGTACCTTCGAACGAAACGGTCTTGATCATTTCGCCGCCGCCTTGATAGGGCGGCATCTTCTCGAGCCACTCACGCTTACCATAAAGCACCCCGACACCTGTCGGTCCATAGATCTTATGACCAGAGAAGACAAAGAAGTCGCAGTCGAGCTCCTGGACATCCACCTTCAGATGAGGGACAGACTGTGCACCATCGACAAGAACAGGTACGCCCTTGCTATGGGCATAATCTATGACTTCCTTGACGGGATTGACTGTTCCCAGCACGTTTGAGACATGTGTCAGACTCACCAGCCTGGTGCGCTCGGTAAAGAGGCTCTTGAGATGTGCTACGTCAAGCTCCTGCAGCTCGTTCAGACGAGCATGACGGATGACGATACCCTTGCGAGCCTGAAGCAACTGCCAGCTGACGATATTGGAGTGATGTTCCATATCGGTGACAATAACCTCATCGCCTTCGCCGAGAAATGCCTCACCGAAAGAATAGGCAACGAGATTGATGCTCTCGGTTGTGCCGCGGGTGAAGATGATTTCGGCACTCTCCTTCGCATGGATAAACCGCTGTACACGCTGACGCGCACCTTCGTGCAAATCGGTGGCATCCTGACTCAAGAAATGAACACCCCGATGCACATTGGCATTGTGATGCAGATATCCGTCAGTCAGCTTGTCGATGACGCAGAGCGGCTTCTGAGTAGTAGCTCCGTTGTCGAAATAAATAAGCGGCTTGCCGTAAACCGTACTGTTGAGTATGGGGAAATCCTTTCGGATTGAATTAATATCTAACATATCTCGATTTTCGGAAAAATGTGATATCGGTATCACGTAATCTCGGTAATACGATATAACGAAATAACGAAATCCCCAAGAAAAATTATTAAAAAAGCCCATACAAGGAAACTTGTACGGGCTTTATCATTGATTGGGCATGATGCCCGAAAGAACCGTTTATTCAGCCTTTGCCTCTGGTTCAGCAGCGGGAGCGGCAGGAGCAGCCTCAGAAGCCTTCTTCGAACGAGAACGACGAGTCTTGGTCTTCTTCTCGACATTGTCCTTAAGGAGATTCTCGTTGTAATCGACGAACTCGATCATAGCCATTTCGGCGTTGTCACCGAGACGGTTCTGGCCAAGCTTGAGGATGCGAAGATAGCCACCGGGACGATTGGCAATCTTAACGGCGATGTCGCCGAAAAGCTCCTTGACAGCCTCCTTATTCTGAAGGTACGAGAATACAATACGACGGCTGTTGGTGGTATCCTCCTTTGCGCGATTGATGATAGGCTCAGCATAAACACGGAGTGCCTTAGCCTTGGCAACTGTGGTGTTGATGCGCTTTGCCCTGATCAACGAAACAGTCATGTTGGCGAGCATAGCCTCACGATGAGACTTGGTTCGTCCAAGGTGATTGAATTTCTTATTATGTCTCATTGTTTTTATTAGTCTTTATCAAGTTTATATTTGGAGATATCCATTCCGAACGACAAGTTGAGGCTCTGGAGGAGCTCCTCGAGCTCGGTCAGAGACTTCTTGCCAAAGTTGCGGAACTTGAGAAGGTCAGTCTTGTTGAATACTACCAGCTCGCCCAAAGTCTCAACCTCCGCACTCTTCAAGCAGTTGAGCGCACGAACAGAGAGGTCCATGTCGGTAAGCTTGGTCTTGAGAAGCTGACGCATGTGAAGCACTTCTTCATCGAATTCTTCATTGTTGTCAGTTTCAGTAGTCTCAAGAGCCATCTTCTCGTCGGAAACAAGCATGAAGTGATAGATCAGAATCTTGGCAGCATCACGCAATGCATCCTTGGGATGGATAGAACCATCGGTAGTCACTTCAATCACCAGTTTCTCGTAGTCGGTACGCTGTTCAACACGATAGGGTTCAACAGTATA
The DNA here is from genome assembly GCA_016286775.1 of Bacteroidales bacterium. Lineage (GTDB taxonomy): Bacteria > Bacteroidota > Bacteroidia > Bacteroidales > UBA3663 > Liminaster. The sequence goes on along the minus strand of JAEEUA010000011.1, from coordinate 7,099 downwards.
TTTCACGTTACGGATAGGCGTGAAGATCGAATCGATAGCAATTGTAGTTACCTCAGCATTAGGATTGCGGTTCTCTTCAGCAGGAATATAACCGCGACCCTTGTTGATGGTCAATGTGATATCAAAACTTGCACTGGAGTCCATGTGGCAGATGACCAGATCAGGATTAAGGACATCGAATGCAGTCATTCCATCGTGCAGATCTCCTGCCTTCAGGACCTCTGAATTCTTAACCTTAACAGTGATGGTTTCGCTCTCTGTACCTTCGACGATCTGCTTCAAGCGGACCTGCTTGAGGTTCAAGATGATGTTGGTAACATCCTCTAGTACACCCGGAATGGTAGCAAACTCGTGCTCAACACCTGAGATTTTGACACTGGTGAAAGCATAGCCTTCGAGTGACGAAAGCAGTATTCGGCGTAAAGCATTACCCACTGTAATGCCATAGCCTGGTTCCAGAGGTCGGAATTCAAACTTACCAGAGAACTGGTCAGCTTCCAACATGATAACCTTTTCGGGTCTTTGAAATGCTAAAATCGCCATATATGGACTAATTATTATTTAGAGTACAATTCGACAATGAGCTGCTCCTGAATGTTCTCAGGGATATCAGCACGCTCGGGAGTGTGGAGATACTTGCCACTGAGTGAATTCTGATCCCACTCAAGCCATGGATACTTGCTGTGGTTGAAGCCTGCAAGTGCGTTATCGACAACTTCAAGGGCCTTAGAGCGCTCGCGTACGCCAACGATCTGACCGGGCTTAACGCTATAAGAAGCGATGTTGACAACCTTGCCATCAACTACAATGTGCTTGTGAAGGACGAGCTGACGAGCAGCAGCGCGGGTTGGAGCGATACCTAAACGGTAAACGATGTTATCGAGACGGCTCTCAAGAAGCTGAAGCAATACCTCACCGGTAACACCCTTGGTACGCTCTGCCTTCTCGAAAAGAAGACGGAACTGTGACTCAAGGACACCATAGGTGTACTTAGCTTTCTGCTTTTCCTTAAGCTGAGTGCCATACTCAGAAGTTTTCTTACGACGATTCAGGCCATGTTGACCAGGTGCATAGTTCTTTTTAGCGAGAACCTTGTCTGGTCCGTAAATAGCCTCGCCAAGCTTGCGGGCAATGCGGGTTTTTGGTCCAGTATATCTTGCCATAGTTTTTTTACAATTTAAACTTTAAATTAATTAAAAAACCACATTATTCACACATTATACCTTGCGACGCTTTGGTGGGCGGCAACCATTGTGTGGAAGTGGTGTCACGTCGATAATCTCAGTTACCTCGATACCAGCGCCATGGATGGTACGGATAGCCGACTCACGACCGTTACCTGGACCCTTTACATAAGCCTTCACTTTACGAAGACCGAGATCGTAGGCGATTTTTGCACAATCCTGAGCTGCCATCTGAGCAGCATAAGGTGTATTTTTCTTCGAACCTCTGAAGCCCATCTTACCGGCAGATGACCAAGAGATCACCTGACCCTCACTGTTGGCGAGTGATACGATAACGTTGTTGAACGACGAATGTACGTGAAGCTGTCCGTTTGCACTTACCTTCACGTTACGCTTTTTAGCTGCAACTGTTTTCTTTGCCATAGTTTTCTTCTACATTAACAGATTACTTTGTGGCCTTCTTCTTGTTGGCAACAGTCTTCTTCTTACCCTTACGTGTACGAGCATTGTTCTTTGTGCTCTGGCCACGAACTGGCAAGCCAAGACGATGACGGATACCGCGATAGCAGCCGATATCCATGAGACGCTTAATGTTCAACTGAACTTCAGAACGAAGATCGCCCTCTACCTTGTAGTTGGCACCGATATACTCACGAATAGCGGCGGCCTGTGAATCAGTCCAATCTTTTACCTTGATGTCTTTATCGACACCAGCATTCGATAAAATGGTATTTGCGGCACTGCGACCGATACCATAGATGTAAGTCAACGCGATTTCTCCACGCTTGTTCTGCGGAAGATCTACGCCTACAATTCTAACTGCCATATAAAATTAATAATTTGTGTTTTTTTGCGAAAAATGCCTGCAAATATACGTAATTTATCCCTGACGGAGCTTAAATTTGGGATTTTTTTTGTTAATTACGTACAAAACGCCGCGGCGACGGACGATTTTGCAATCTGGAGTGCGCTTTTTAAGCGATGCTTTTACTTTCATATCGTAAGATTTTTATTTGTAGCGGAATGAAATTCTACCTTTCGAGAGGTCGTATGGCGACATCTCTACTCGAACCTTGTCGCCTGGCAGGATCTTGATGTAGTGCATACGCATCTTGCCAGAAATGTGAGCGGTAATCTCGTGTCCGTTTTCGAGCTCTACGCGGAACATAGCGTTCGAAAGGGCTTCTACGATTGTACCATCTTGTTCAATTGCTGCTTGTTTTGCCATTCAATAATTGTTGAAATTTAACTTAGATAAATCTATCGCCTAATACTTCCTGAATATAGTCGAAGGTCGAGAGTATCTCCGTCTTCTCCTCACGGATTGCCACACAATGCTCGTAGTGAGCCGACCATTTGTGGTCTCGGGTGCGTACCGTCCATCCGTTGCGATCGATGATAACGTTCTTGGATCCCATGTTGATCATCGGCTCGATGCAGATGCACATGCCAGGACGAAGGAGAGGGCCAACGCCCCTACGACCATAGTTCGGGACATCTGGATCCTCGTGGAGTCCTCGGCCGATGCCATGGCCTGTGAGTTCGCGAACCACTGTGTAGCCTCGCTTCTCGCAATAATCCTGTACAGCAAATCCGATATGACCTACGCGATTGCCGGGCTTGGCCTGTTCGATACCGACAAAAAGGCTCTCCTTGGTTGTACGCAGCAATCGGAGAACCTGCTCATCAACATCGCCCACTGGAAAGGTGTAACAGCTGTCGCCATTGAAACCGTTGATGACTGCACCGCAGTCGCAACCAACGATATCACCATCCTTTAGCACATAGTCTGATGGGAATCCATGAACTACTTCATCGTTGACTTCAATACAAAGGGTGCCCGGGAATCCTTCATAGCCCTTGAACCCGGGGACTGCCCCGTGGTCGCGGATAAATTCCTCAGCTATCTGGTCAAGCCTTAGAGTAGTAACACCTGGCTGGACCCACTTGGCGACTTCGCCAAGTGTCTGTCCAACCAGCTGATTAGCCTGACGCACCAATTCTATTTCTTCGTCTGTCTTCAGAAATATCATAGCGTGATTATCAATAAGCAGCTACCGATCCTGTGCGACCCTTGATCTTGCCATTCTTCATCAGACCGTCGTAATGATGCATCATCAGGTGCGACTCAATCTGCTGGAGCGTGTCAAGAATAACACCTACGAGAATCAGCAGGGATGTACCACCGAAGAACTGCGAGAATTCCTGGGTTACACCAAGGATGCGAGCGAAACATGGGAGAATGGCTACAAATGCCAGGAAGATAGAACCTGGAAGTGTAATGCGCGACATGATCTTGTCAAGGAACTCAGTGGTCTTCTTGCCAGGCTTGATACCAGGGATGAAGCCGTTCTGAGACTTGATTGCATCCGACATCTGCTGAGGATTCATCGTAATGGCCGTATAGAAATAGGTAAAGACGATGATCAGGATTGCAAATACAAAGTTATAGGTGAACGTTGTATTGTCGAAGAAGCTCGACCAGAAGCTTGCAGTATTCTGACTAGCGAAACCTGCAAACACGAGAGGGATAAACATGATAGCCTGAGCGAAGATGATAGGCATAACGCCTGCAGCATTGACCTTGAGAGGGATATACTGACGGACACCTCCGATCTGACGATTACCACGAATTTGCTTAGCGTACTGGACAGGCACCTTGCGAGTACCCTGAACCAAGAGAATGCTGATGCCAATCACAATAAGGAGGAATACAATCTCAAGCAGGAAGAGCACGAGGTTGCCAGTCGAAGAGGCTGCCTGTACAAACTCCTGAGAAATTGCGGTTGGGAAGCGGGCGATGATACCGATCATGATAAGGAACGAGATACCGTTGCCAATACCCTTGTCGGTAATACGCTCGCCAAGCCACATCACGAACATGGAACCTGCTGTCAGGATGATGATACTGCTGATGTTGAACCACCAGCCCGGATTAACAATAGCTGGACCAATCTGATAACGAAGGTTGGTCAGATAGGCAAAGCTCTGGAAAATGAGCACAACTACTGTGAGCAGACGCGTGTACTGATTGATCTTGTTACGACCGCTCTCGCCTTCCATGGACAGCTTGCGGAGCGATGGGAGAACCATCGTCAGAAGCTGGATGATAATGGAGGCCGAGATGTAGGGCATAATACCCAAAGCGAAGATTGAGGCATTCGAGAATGCTCCACCGGAGAACATATCCAGGAGTGCCATAAGGCCACCGCGTGTCTGATTGTGCAGCTCATCGAGCAGGCTGGCATCGATACCTGGAAGAACTATGAAGCAACCCAAACGATAGATTGCAACAAGACCGAGAGTCCAAAGGATGCGGGTACGGAGCTCTTCAATCTTCCAAATGTTTTTGAATGTCTCAACTATTCTCATGACGATTAAGCGTTAACTTTTACTACTGTGCCGCCAGCTGCTACGATGGCCTCCTCAGCCTTCTTCGAGAAAGCATGAGCAGTAACCTCAAGTGCTACACTGACAGCACCATTACCAAGGATCTTTACGAGATCTTTCTTGGCTACAAGACCGGCATCGTGAAGAGCCTGAACATCAATCTTGGTGAGCGACTTGGCAGTTGCAAGTGCCTCAAGGGTGGAAAGGTTGATAGCCTTGTACTCCACATGGTTGATGTTCTTGAAACCGTACTTAGGCAAACGACGCTGAATAGGCATCTGACCGCCTTCGAAACCGATCTTCTTCTTATAGCCGGAACGCTGCTTTGCGCCCTTGTTACCACGGGTAGAAGTGCCTCCGAGACCGGAACCGGCACCACGGCCAACACGCTTACGGGTCTTAACAGAACCGGCAGCTGGCTTCAAATTACTTAAATTCATATTCTTTACACTTATATTAAGTTAGTGATATGGAGGGGATATGACTTGGTTTCCCTATAATCGCCAGATCCCACCCGAGGATTTTTGTTAGCTTGTAATTAATCAACAAGAGCGACGAGATGTGCGACCTTACGAATCTGACCACGAGTGCACTCGTTGTCAGGGAGCTCGCGGACCAGACCGATGCGGGTCAGTCCGAGTGCATCAAGGGTCAACTTCTCAGTCTTAGGGCAGTTGATGCGGCTGCGGATAGCCTTAACTTTGATTGTTGCCATAATAATACTGGAATTTATTAACCTTTGAATACAACATTCAGTGAAACACCACGATTCTCGGCAACCTGCTTGGCATCGCGAAGCTCGGTGAGGGCCAAGATAGTGGCCTTAACGAGGTTGTGGGGGTTGGAAGAGCCCTTGGACTTGGCAAGAACATCCTTCACACCGGCACTCTCGAGGACAGGACGCATGGCGCCACCTGCCTTCAGGCCAGTACCCTCGGAAGCGGGAATGAGGAGAACCTCTGAACCGCCGAAATGGGCAGCAACCTCATGAGGAATAGTACCCTTGAGAACAGGAACCTTGACGAGGTTCTTCTTGGCAGACTCAACACCCTTAGCAATGGCAGCCTGAACTTCGCCTGCCTTACCAAGACCGTAACCGACGATACCATTGCCATCACCTACTACAACAATAGCAGCGAAAGTAAAGGTACGGCCACCCTTGGTAACCTTAGTAACACGGTTGATAGCAACCAGACGGTCCTTCAACTCGATATCATTGGCATTCTTTACTCGAATCATATCTGTCATTTATTAGAATTTGAGACCACCTTCGCGGGCACCATCTGCCAGGGCCTGTACGCGGCCATGATAGAGATAACCATTGCGATCGAAAACAACCTCAGTGATACCAGCAGCAGCACACTTCTCAGCGATAGCCTGGCCAACCTTCTTGGCAACCTCAGTCTTGGTGCCTTCGGTGATGCCCTTGGAACCGGCAGCTACAAGAGTCTTGCCCTCCAGATCGTTGACAACCTGTGCATAGATAGCCTTATTGCTGCGGAACACGGTCAGACGTGGGCGGCTTGCAGTACCATTAACCTTCTTACGAATACGGTGCTTAATCTTAATTCTTCTTTCTTTCTTAGTAATCATAATCGTCTAATTTAAAAGGTTAATTATTTAGCACCGGCAGACTTACCAGACTTGCGACGTACAACCTCGCCGACATAGAGGACACCCTTGCCCTTGTAAGGCTCTGGCTTGCGGAAAGAACGAATCTTTGTGCAAATCAGACCGAGGAGAGCCTTGTCACAAGACTCCAGAGTAATCAATGGGTTCTGGTTACGTTCACTCTTGGTGGTCAGCTTGACCTCCTTGGGAAGTACCATATAGATGGCGTGAGAATAACCAAGGGAAAGCTCGAGGACATTACCCGTGTTGCTGGCACGATAACCGACACCAACAAGCTGAAGTTCCTTCTTGAATCCTTCGCTGCAACCGATGATCATGTTGTTGACAAGCGAGCGATAGAGACCATGAAGAGCCTTGGTCTGCTTCTCATCATTCGGACGGGTGAATTCAATCTTGCCATCCTCAATACCGAGCTGGATACCACCGGTAAGCTCCTGGCTCATCTCGCCGTTCTTACCCTTGACGGTAACAACGTTATCCTTGACAGTGACTGTTACACCTTCAGGAATAGTAATATGCATTTTACCAATTCTTGACATAGCTTTTACCTCCTATCATTAATAGATGTAACACAGCACTTCACCACCTACCTTCTGTGCGGCAGCCTCCTTGTCGGTCATGACGCCACGCGATGTAGAAAGGATAGCGATGCCAAGTCCGTTGAGGACACGTGGCATATCCTTATAGCCTACATATTTGCGAAGGCCAGGGGTAGATACGCGAGTAAGACTCTTGATAGCACTCACATGGTTTACAGGATCATACTTCAAGGCAACCTTGATAGTACCCTGTGGGCCATCGTCGATGAACTTGTAGTTCATGATGTAACCCTTCTCGAAGAGGATCTTACAAATCTCCTTCTTCAAGTTTGACGCTGGAATCTCAACGACACG
>JAEEUA010000173.1 GCA_016286775.1 Bacteroidales bacterium | reverse complement strand
ACCACCAGTTGGCCGGTGCCATAACTTGTTGCCCTCATTGGGTCACGTTCTTCCTTTGTCAACAAGGTCATGCCACTGGCCTGAGCCATCTCGATTACAGCCAGTTCGTCCTTGAGCAGATATTGTGCCGTTATAGGTCTCATCAGTGGGTCTCTCACCGTCACAGCAATCTGTTCGCCCCCGATGGCAGCATGGAAAGCTTCGAGAAAGCCCTCGCCTCCATCGCTGACGGGGACCTGCACGATTTCGGCATCGGGACAGGCGTAACGAATGCCTTCGGCCGCTGCCCGATTGGCGTCGATCGAAGTCATGCAACCCTTGAACGAATCGATTGCTACGACTACCTTGCGAATGTTCTTCATTTGTATTTGATTTATTTTCCTGTTCACTTCTCGACCACTCCCATCGGCTTGCGATAGTCGTCGTTGATTAGTTCAACGGCCTTTACATTATTGAACTCTACGCGAGCGCGAATGAAGTCGGGCACGTTATACGACAGGAAGAGCTCACGATAGTAACGGCGGGGATTCTGCTGCGGGAGCATGAAGGGCTTGGTGGCGTGGCCATCGGCATCGATGTGGGTGAAATAGGGCCGCGTGAAGAGGCCATCATCGCGACGCGAACTGAACACCATCCAGCGCGAATTGCTGCTCCAGTTGTGAAAACTTTCGGTGTCATCGCTGTTGACCTCCACCATCGGACGTCGTTCGCCAGTCAGGAGATCGAGCAGCCAAAGGTCAGCCTCGTGGTGCCAGATGCTGAACTGCCCGTAGTCAGCGACCGAATAGACCAGGAAACGGCCGTCGTAACTGGGACGAGGGAAGCAGATCGAGCAGCTGTCACCATGATCGATGACCTTTCGAACAGTGGAGCCATACGTACCACTTTCGGCATCGAAGTCGATGCTATAAAGACTGTATCGAACCGAATCAAGCTGCATGCTTCCCGGAGGAAGAGCTTGTGCAGCGCTGAAATAGAGCGTCTTGCCATCAGCCGAAAAGACAGGGAAAGTCTCGTAGAGAGAGTCGGTCTTGAGCGAGGGAGTGATGATGAGCTGGTTCTTTTCGACGTCATAGACCTGGATGTCCGATGCGGCGTCGAACACCTCGATGCGATTGGCATGACGGATGTGGAATGTCTGTCGCGTAGTATTGGTACTGTAGGCAATGTATTTGCCCGAAGGATGCCAGTAGGGATAGACGCAGAAGCCAAGGGTCTGGTCGGTCTTGGTGTTATAGGCCGTCAGACGTCCCTCGTCGAGCAGCAGGGTCGCTCCATGCGCACCACGAATGTGAAGACTCATGCGCGACGGGTCGGCGCGATTGAAGCCATGACAGTTGACACAACCTTCGAACTGCGTATTCTCGATGAGCGGTGTCTGCTCGAAGGTGGAGAGGTTACGTTGGTAGATGCCCATCTTGCTCCATACCTCATAACCCGGTTCGATGAGACGATAGCACAGGCCATAGTCGATGCTGTCGGTGCTGACATAGAAGTGGAAGGGCTGGTAGGTGTGCCACCCGTCGGCAAACTTGGCCGAAACCGTAACTGTCAGCGAATCGCCTACGTTCTGCGCCACGAGCTTGTGCCAGTCGTCGATATCGAAGTCGGTAGTCTCACGACCCTGTCCGTGAAGTGTGTGGCCCTTTGCATCCGCAACGACAGCATCGACCAGCAAGGCGTCGTCGCTCTTCATGCCGAAGTTGAGAGGAGCAATGCCAACGGGGATGGTTACATCGACGTAATCGGGGTAGATGTCGGGCAAGGAGGCCTCACTCGTTGCATTGCTGACACGTTCGCCGCAGGAGGCAAGGAGAAGGACTGCGATGATGAAAAGAAAGGAGTATATAAGATTGTGATGCTGTTGAGGCATGAGCTTATGAGGTTGAGGGGTGATGATCCTGTGGAGTCGTATGATAATTCTTGACATCTTTCACGAAGAAGTAATAATACCAATAGGTTTGGCCAAAACGCTGCTCAATCTGCTCGAGGGGCGCCTTTCGATTGGTCAGCGTGTAGAAGTCGTTCAAGCGCTGGAAGGTGGGACGGTCGATGCCAGGTGGCATCTGTTCCTGAGCGGTATGCTCGCGGCTCCACCAGAGCAGCAATCCTTCCTGGAAGGCGAGGGGGAATCGCGGATAGCCGATCGACTCACTGAGGGGGAAACGCGCCACGAAGCTGTCGATATCCTTCGAGAGCAGGTACGACGCTTCGAGGTATTCGAAAGCCAGACGATTCCGACGATTGGCGAGGAACAGTCGTCCGAGCATGGCCGACAGGTCGCGGTCGCTATAGAAATAGTCCTCCTTGACGATCGAGGAGCGCAGACGTCCGTACTCGGGATGGCTTCGGACCAGCTCGTCATCGGCAAGCAACTTCATCGTCTCGTTCGCCCAAGTGCGATAGAACAGCGTGTGGCTGAGAGCGCTGAGGTACTTGCGAGCCACGGGATAGTTGCCCACAATGAGGTTGGTCTCGGCCAGCCGCTTGTAGCAGCGTCCGCTCTTCTGGTAGTCGGGAATGGCTTCCTGTGCTTCGAAGACGAAACGCTGAGCCGTATTGATCATGCCGAGCTGATAGTAGGCTTCGGATGTGGTGAGCGGCGAAACGGGGTCGCTGACAAACTCGGGCAGCAGCCCTTCGACACCATTCTGGACATAGCGGAACATGTTATCGGCCATCAGCCCCTTCATGCCGAGAGCAAGATTGAGGGCGGTGACCATGAGGGGATTGTCGGGCATCTGGCGGTCGGCGGTCTGCAGGATGCGGTTCCACTGCTGGTTACGAGCCATGTAGTCGTAGGCCATGACCTGCTCGGTACGCGGGTTCATCTTGACACGGACACCCAAAGCGACAACCACAAAGGCAATCAACGCGCTCACAACGGGGCGAACCCATCGCTGTTCCGACTCATGCCAACGTTTCACGAAAAGATGCAGTAGGAAGAGCACAGCCACCGAACCTGTCGCCAGCCACAACCACATGGGGAAAGTGTCGGGATAGCGGGTGTAATGTACACCTTGCCACAGACGGGCTGCACTCACCGACACGAAATGGGGCAGAACTGCCGGCAACACACAGCCTACGACAACGACTGCAACTCCCAGGAATCGACTGACAAAAGTGCCCCGACGTGCCTCATCCAGAAAAACAAGCAGAACGAAAAGGAAGGCCACAGGTCCGGCCATCCAATAAAGCAGTGGCGCACAAACCAGCGCAACCAGACTTCGCGCCATCGGATTGGCTATCCGTCCGATGTCCCAGGCAGCCAGCATCACAAGAATCAGCGCCCACACACCGCCCAGCAGGGCATTCTCGTCGAGCAGGAAAACCCACAGCAGGGCAGCAGGCAGAAAGCTCAGTCCATACTGTCGGTTCCAGCCCACCAGACGAGCCGACATCAGCTGAACGACCATCAGCAAAACGCCTATAATAACGGCGCCGATACGTGCATAGAGGAAAAACTGCGTACAAAACCGTCCCAACAGGTCAGCGAACCCGCCAGGCACCGAGAGCACTTCGCGCACGTAGCTGCCCTCAAACAGGAACAGCTGGTACTGTTCCTGGAAATGCAGGTGATGCGGATAGGCAAGGGCAAAGAACAGCGTCACTGCCAATCCGAAGAATATAGTCATAAGGGCCTTATGCCTTCCCATCAGTTTCAATCAATTGAAATTATTAATTGTTAATTGTTAATTGAATTGTGTTTGTTTTCGGGCACAAAGATAGAAAATTTTCCATTGATTTACAAAAATCAAAAGTGTTTTCTTGTTTTTTTGACAAAAAACACGTATCTTCGCTGCCGAAATCAAGCCATAATGCAACAAAATAAAAGCCATAATACACGCATCGGCTGGATAGTGACCCTCGTTGGGGCTGCTATGCTGCTGCTTTTCTTTCTTCTGTTCTATCCCTACCATCTGAGGCACCGCGAACAGACGATGCTTTTCCTCTTGAATCGCGACTGGATACGCGAGACCTACCTGAACCTCGAACATGGAGGAGCGGTACGGCTCGTGGGCGACTTCCTGCAACAGTTCTTCTACTACATCGGGGCAGGCCCGGTGATTGTTGCCGCGCTGCTGACCATGCTGGGCGTGCTTTGGTTCAAAATCGTGCAAAGGGCGACGCTGCTGATCAGGGGACGTTCTTGGCATACCTTGTCGTATGTCATTGCCGTACTGGTCACAATTTGGGAGACGGGGCGCGAATGCCGGCCGGAATATCCGTTGGCCTCCACGCTGCAGGTGGTCGGCTGGAGCGCACTCGTACTGATTGCCCTGCAGTTCAAGGAGCGTTCGATGGCCGCCTGGGCAGCAGGCATCGGAATCATTGCCGGCTGCTGGCTGTTCGACTACGAACTGCTGCCGCAATCCCGTCTTTATGGCTGGCCGGACCGGATTGCCGAACACCAGATGGCCCTCGATGTGGAGGCCAGCCTCGGACATTGGGACAAGGTGGAGGCACTCACCGCTGAAGATCGCGACTACAACATCGACATCTATTACCGCAACCTCGCCCTTGCCCAACAAGACAAGCTGCCCGAAACGCTGATGACGCGACCGCAGAACGGCAGCGACGGACTATTCATCCCAGTCGATGAACAAGGGAACTACTTCCTTTTTGCCGCAGCAGGCGAGGCCTGGTGGGCGGTGGGCGACCTGACCATGGCCGAACACGCCACCCTGCTTGGACAGATATTTTCGCCGCGCAAAAGGGGAAGCCGCTGCATGAAGCGTCTGGCCGAAATCAGCCTTGCCAAGGGCGACCGGGCAGCTGCCGACAAATATCTGCGCATGTTGAAGCAGAGCATCGTGCACCGTCCATGGACCCTAAACCACATTCCGGAAGAAGCCGACCACACAACGGTCCGGAATCCCGAGACGATGGAGCAACCCAAGGACACGCTCCGCCTGGCTGGCGAAGTGCGACTCTACCTCCGCAGCACCCTCGACAACCATCCCGACCAGGCGATGGCACTCCAGTACCTGCTCTGCTACGACCTGTTGTACAAGGACCTCCTGTCATTCACCAGCGACGTCCAGCACTATGGTTGTCCGTGCAACGTGCGTCTCTACGAAGAGGCCATGCTCGTTGTGATGGCCAGTCGTCCCGAGATGCGCGAAGCCTGGCAACCCCTGGTGCGCCACGAGACCTACGAGGACTTCGAAGCCTTCAACCAGGCTTTGATCGATGGCCAGGGCCACCTCGACAAGATCCAGTCCCGGTTCGGCGAAACCTATTGGTTCTATCTGAGGAAAAAATAAAAATATAAACTATAGTAGTTATAGTTACTATAGATACTATAGGCACTATAAACTATAAAACCAATGAAACCCAGACACCACATCTGTTCTCTCCTGCTTCTCATCCTGCAGCTCAGTTGGGTGGGCTGTATGCGTGCACCCCACGACGTCGTCCCATCGAGCGAGCCGCTGGTCATCTATCCCGACTATCAGAATGTCACGGTTCCCTGCAACATCGCGCCGCTCAACTTCATGCTGCGTGGCGATTACGACGCCATCGCCTTCCAATTGAAGGACTCATCGGGAAACATGCTTTTCTCGTTTTGCGACAAGGGTACGAAGATGATTTTCGACGAATACGCCTGGCAAGGAATGATGCAAAGCTATACCGGCCAGCAGCTGACTGCCACACTGATGGCACGACGCGCCGGGGATGGGCAGTGGGTGCAGTTCCCCGACTTCGGTTGGACCATCTCAAGCGACAAGATCGACCCATTCATCACCTATCGTCTCATCGAACCCGGCTATGAAGTGTGGGACAACGTCTGCATCGAGGAACGCTGCACCGAGAACTTCGCCAGCCGCCTGCTGGCCGATGGTCGGCAGCTGGGCAATCGCTGCATGAACTGCCACACTCACGGCGGCGACCGTGGACAATACAGTTTCTTTTACCTGCGCGGTGAAGGCGGAGGCACCATCCTCAACCGCGAGGGGAAACTGCGCAAGGTGACGCTCCGCAGCCCGCAGATGCACGGAGGCACTGTCTATGGCGACTGGCATCCCTCGGGACGCTACGCCGTCTTTTCGACCAACGTCATCATCCCCGCCTTTCATGCCGACAGTCACCGGCGACTGGAAGTCTATGACACCGAGTCGGACCTCTGCGTAGCCGATTTCGATCGCGACACCATCCTGCTTTGTCCTCTTGTCACCAATACGGCCACGTCCTACGAGACATTCCCGGCCTTCTCGGCCGACGGACGATGGATCTACTTCTGCACAGCCGACAATCCCTGTGGCGACACCCTGCCCTCGGCTACAGAATTGCGCGACAAGATCCATGACTTACACTATTCGCTGTGCCGTCTCGCCTTCGATGCCGAGACCGGAACCTTTGGCAACCAGATTGATACTATCTACAATGCCCGCCTCGAAGGCCACTCGGTGAGCTTCCCCAAGTGCTCGCCCAACGGACAATATCTTTGCTTCACCCTCTCCGACAGCGGCACCTTCCCCATCTGGCACCGCGAGGCACGACTCGGGTTCCTGCGGTTGGCGGGCGACGACATCGTCGCATGCATACCGACCGACGAGAACGGAACCTATCACAGCTGGAGTCACAATTCCCGCTGGATTGCCTTTGCCTCAAAGCGCACCGACGGGCAATATGGTCGCGTCTATTTCGCTCACGTCGAAGACAACGGGCTCTCCAAGCCCCTGACCCTGCCCCAAGCCGACCCCGAAATGGATGACTGGAACCTGCTTTCGTACAACATCCCCGACCTTTCGACCGAACCCGTTGCCTTCGACCAGAATGATGTGAAAACACTGTTCGAACAAGTATCAGCCGCGCCTTTCAGATGATACTTATTTGACAAAAGCCTTACCCGAACCCATGATTTCTTGAATTGTGCCATAATTGGATAAAATTATACAATCCATTAACAAGAAAACCCGCTATCTTTGCACCGCTTAACACGCATATTATACTATAAATACATATTTTGCTAACACAAACGCCATGACTAAGTCATTTGACATGAGAGCGCTTGCATTGACACTATTGATGATGGTGTCAACTGCCCTGTATGCGCAAGTTACAGTGTCGGGTGTAGTGACTGAAACTACGGGAGATCCCGTCATCGGTTGTACCGTTCGTGAAAAAGGCACGACCACCGGTACAATTACCGACATCGACGGCAATTACTCGATCCGAGTTTCGAGCGCCAACGCCACACTGCTGTTCACCTACGTCGGCATGGAGGACCAGGAGGTCAAGATTGCCGGACGCAAGGTCGTGAATGTGGAGATGAAGAGCGACGACGAGTTGCTCGAAGAAGTTGTTGTAGTCGGCTACGGTACGATGAAGAAGTCGGACCTTGCCGGTGCATCGGTCACGATGGACGAATCGAAGATGAAAGGTTCGATCATCACCTCGCTCGACCAGTCGCTGCAAGGACGTGCCGCCGGTGTGCAGGCCACCCAGACGTCGGGCGCCCCGGGCTCGTCGTCGTCCATCCGTGTGCGTGGCACCGCCACCATCAACGCCAACGCCGAAC
>JAEEUA010000172.1 GCA_016286775.1 Bacteroidales bacterium | reverse complement strand
AAGCGCATCGGACCACAAGTCGAAGAGCGAAGCCTTCATCACACGTTTTGCCCGCATCTACACGCCCATCGTGGTCTTTGCAGCCATCGCCCTGGCCCTGCTCCCACCCTTGTTCTGCGCAGGTGGATTTACGGCGAACTTCCCCACCTGGCTCTATCGCGGACTGATGTTCCTTGTTGTCAGCTGTCCCTGTGCCCTGGTCATCAGCGTGCCGCTTACCTTCTTTGGCGGCATCGGTGGGGCCTCACGCAGGGGCATCCTCATCAAAGGTGCCAACTATATCGACCAGCTGGCGAAGATCAATACCGTGGTGTTCGACAAGACAGGCACCCTTACCGAAGGAGTATTCGCTGTTACGGCTGTGCATCCCGACAAATTTGACGAAGAACATCTGCTGCACCTTGCTGCACACGTCGAACACTATTCGACCCACCCCATCGCACAGGCGCTGCGCGATGCCTATCCGGAGGCCGACCACGATGGATGCAGCCTGACAGACGTCGAAGAAGTGGCTGGCCATGGCATCAAGGCCAAGGTCAATGGTCGAGATGTATGCGTGGGAAACAACAAGATGATGCAGGCTCTCGGCATCGCAGAACATACCTGCGAACTGGTGGGCACCATCATCCACATCGCCATCGACGGCATCTATGCCGGCCACATCGTCATCAACGACCGCGTGAAAGCGGATGCCAAGCAGGCCATTGACCAGCTGCACCAAGCAGGTGTCAGCAAGGCCGTGATGCTGACGGGCGACCGGCAGGAGGTAGCCGAAGAAGTCGCCAGGACGTTGGGCCTCGACGAATACCATGCCGAACTGTTGCCGACCGACAAGGTCGCTCTCTTCGACAAACTCGTGGAAGATGCCAAAGGCCCCAACCATGACAAAGGCCAAGCCCAAGGCCTGGCCTTCGTGGGCGATGGCATCAACGATGCACCGGTATTGGCACGCGCCGACGTGGGTATCGCCATGGGTGGACTGGGTAGTGATGCTGCCATCGAAGCTGCTGACGTTGTCTTGATGGACGACAAACCTTCGAAGGTGGCCCTGGCCATCCGAATTGCACGCCGCACCATTGGTATCGCCCATCAGAACGTAATCTTCGCCATCGGCGTGAAGGTGCTGGTGCTCCTGCTTGCCGCCTTTGGTCTGGCTACGATGTGGATGGCTGTCTTCGCCGATGTCGGTGTCACGGTACTTGCGGTGCTCAATGCGATGAGAGCACTGAGAGTGCAAAAAGGCAGCGCGATTTGACGCGCTGCCTTTTTGGGTTTGAGGGGTTAAGAGGGGTTAAGAGGGGTTAAGAGGGGTTATGAGGGGTTAAGAGGGGTTAAGAGGGGTTATGAGGGGTTAAGAGGGGTTAAGAGGGGTTCGAGAGGTTCAAAGTGGGCCGTGATATCGGAACATCGTTATTACGGAATACCGAAATACCGGAATACCGAAGGCACGACCTTTCGAACCTTTCTGAACCTTTCGAACCTTTCTGAACCTTTCGAACCTTTCTGAACCTTTCGAACCTTTCTGAACCCCTCTTAACCCTTACATGAGTCCCTTCTTCTTCATTCGCTCCACGAGGAAGGGCTTCATCTGACCCTTGCGATCGAACCAGAGCGGATACTCGGTGCGACCCTTGATGGGCCAATCGTTCTTCCAGGAGTCGGCATCGGTGACACCCCAGGCCGTGACGCGACGCACGTTCTTGGCATACTTATCGACGATGTTGAGGAAGGTTGTCATACGCTCGTTCCATTCGGCCGAAACGCTATCGGGCAATGCATCGGGATAAGGATTCAGTTCGGCACTGTATTCCTCGGTGTCGGCCACATTGGCACCGAAGTTCACAGTAGGCAATGCACTCATGTCAACCTCGGTGAACTGTACATCCACACCAGCTCCGATGAATGCCTGGATGCTGGCTTCGAACTCCTCCCACGAAGGATGGTCCATGCCCATGTGGCTTTGCATGCCCACAGCATCGATGCGGATACCACGCTCCTTGAGTTTCTTGACAAGAGCGACAACACCTGCACGCTTGCCGGGCTGAGCCATCGAATAGTCGTTATAATAGAGTTCAGCATCGGGATCGGCTTCCATGGCGCACTGGAATGCCCAGGGGATGAACTCCTCGCCCAAGATCTGATAGAAGGGCGAAGGACGATAGCTGCCATCGTCGAGGATTGCCTCGTTGACAACATCCCAACCCGCAATGCGGCCCTTGTAGCGTGTCATAACGGTGGTGATGTGGTCCTTCATGCGCTGCTTCAGCACCTCGGGCTTCACTTGTTTGCCCTTGGCATCGACAAAGAACCAAGGGGCACACTGGCTGTGCCAGATCAGGCAATGTCCGATGATCTGCATGTTGTTGTCCTCTCCGAACTTCACAAAGCGGTCGGCATCATCCCAGAAATAGGTGTTCTCCTCGGGATGAATCTCCTCGCACTTCATGCAGTTTTCGGGCACGATGCTGTTGAAATGCTGCTTGACGATGGCAACACCCTCGGCATCCTTTTCGTTGCTCTGGTTGACATTGAGAGCGACACCAATCGTATAATCCGGGAATGCATCACAAAGTTTGGGCTCAACGACCTCAGCGGTCTTTGGTTTGGAGCTGCAGGCTGCTAAAAGCAGGGCGCTGACTGATAGGAAAAGGAATTTTTTCATTGTTTTAAGGGATATTTAGGGATGTTTAGGGATGTTTAGGGATATTAAGGGATATTTGGGGATTTTTAGGGATATTAAGGGACAATACCTTCGCCTGGGGATATTTGGGGATTTTTAGGGATGTTTGGGGATTTTTAGGGATATTAAGGGACGATACCTTCGCCTTGTTATGAAAGGGGCCCAAGGAACATACGTCCCTTAAAATCCCTTAAATTCCCTTAGAATCCCTTAATATCCCTTAGAATCCCTTAGATTTACTTATACTCATAAAGCTTTACATGCAGGATCTGCCAGTCGTCCACACCGATGCGAATGTGGCGGCCCTGGTGGTCCTGGTCACCATTGAGGCGACGAAGATACTTGAGCGAACCATCGTTAGTAACCTCCACCTGGTCGCAGTAGGCGATGCCGATGCGTTTGGAACCGCTCCATTGGTCTTCGGTGGTGCGCTGGTTGGTGCCGGCTTCGACAAAGCCATCTTCGCCCAGCTTCTTCTGGATCTGCCGTTCGCCTTCGTTCTCGAACTGCACGACGACGCCATTGCCTGCCAACAGATACTCGTACTTGTTGAGCCGGATGAGCATGGCACCTGCCACGGGCCACTGGGAACCGTCGGTGGCACGCGAATCCCAAGGCAGGGTAAAGAAGTGACGACAGGTAATCTTCATGCCATCCTCGTGAAGGATGCGTTCGACACTTTCATTTCCTGTGGGGTCTTGTCCCTTTTGGAGCATACCATCGAAATAGAGTCCATGCATCTGTCCATGTCCCTGCCTTTCGGTGAGGATGGGCATCAGACTGCGAAGCATCGCATAGGCCTGCGTGGGCTTGTAGTCGGGACTGTCGGGACCCTCCTCGATGGCGAAGGGACTGAAGCAGATGGCATCGTGTTCGGCAAAGACATAACAGGCTTGTACACCATTGGCCTCCGAACGACGTATCTCGGGAATGAAGAGCGGATTGTCGGGCAGGGCATACTGGCGTGTCCAGGACGTGAAACCCGAATCGTAGAGGTCGGGTGCCAGACAAAGCAACGAAGGCGCAGCTGCATGCCAGATGTCCTTGAGATGGGCCAAAGGTCCTGCAGCAGGATATTGCCCCGGCTTGCGTCCTCGACTATTCATCGCCGCATTCACATAGACAGGCAGCGGATAGATGGACTGCACAGATTGGGCCATCCGTTCCACATATCGAGCATAGTAGTAGGCCGTGAAGTACTCGTCGCCATAGACATCGGTTCCGAAAGCTTCGCCCCAAGTGGGATTCTTCAGTTTTTCAGTCCCCAGAGAATCCAACCGGGCCTTCAGCAAAGGATGGAGCGTCGGGCGATTCTTCTTGAGGAAGGCCATCAGCTCCTTCGGGACGGCAGCCTGATAGTGCTTGATAGCCTCGGGGCTGTAGTCACGCGCATCTTCGAGCATACCGATCTCGTTCTCGATCTGTACCATCAGGACGGTTCCCCGATCGCCATCCACCTCCTTCAGATGCCTGAGCCAAGCCTCGAAGGCACGATTGTCGGCCTGGAAGACATTCTCGGAGAATGCCGAAGCTATCTCCAGCGGTTTGCCCGCCTTGGTATGGGCTCGCGGAAAACGCTTGTAATCCGTCTTGAACCATTCGGGCGCATAGCAGGACATCGAGTTTTTCCAGGCACCGAACCACAGATAGACCACGCGGAGGTCGTTCTTGCGCGCCTCGTTGATGACCGCATCGACCAACGAGAAGTCATATTGCCCCTCAACCGGTTCGAAGAGATCCCAATAGTTGGGCACCAGCACCGTATTCAATCCCATGCGATGCAGATGGGCAAAACATCGGGCGATGTCGTCGGGACTGGAGGCCGCACTATTGGAAGTCTCACCACCAATAATCAGATAGGGAGCACCATCGACCACGAGCTGGGTTGCCGACCCATGCTGACGCACCGTAGTCTGCTGGGCAGATAGTCCAAGACATAATGACAAGAGAGACAGGAACAAAATGGTACGATTCATTCTATTTCGGGAAATACGAAGAGAAAGGCTTTCAGTTATTAAGGCGGGACGTTCCCCATAAAGACACGAAGAAACGGGGAGCATGGCTTCCCGTTTCTTCTATAGCAAGGAAATTAATCGTTCTTATGACGTGCTTCGATCTCCTTGTTGATCTGGTCGATCTTTTCGTCGGTCAGTTCATACTTGGAGATGATGAACAATGCCAGACACAACAGGGCAGCCGGGATGACGCACACCAGCCAAAGGATACCTTCCTGGGCAAATGGAGTCTGCTCGAGGGTCTCGCTATTATAACCCACAAAACCGAGGATAGCGGGACCAACAATGCTACCGAAGGTCATACCAGCCTTGAAGAACAGACCGGTAAGGGCGTTGACGATACCCGAAATACGACGGCCGGTTGTGTATTCGCCGTAGGAAATCACCTCAGGAACCAATGCCCACATGTAACCTGTAGCCACAATCACACCCGTACTCTTGATGAACTGGGCAATATAGACCATCATCATGCTCGGATTATCCATCTTGGCAATAAAATAGAGCATTGCCATACCTACGATGGCGGCACCGAGGAAGAGGTAGAACATGTTCTTCTTGCCTACTGCCTTCTTGATGGCAGGTACGAGTGGCATGAAGATGAAGGCGGGAATCGAACCGAGAGCCATAAATATCGACAACTGCTCGGCAGAACCATGGAGGTTACTGTTGATGAAGTAAGCACCTGCTGCATTGCCCACCGACATCATGGCGAAAGCCGTGATGAAGAAGAATGCGATGACACGCAATGGACGGTTACGGACAAACTCCATCCAGAGGTCGCTCACCTTCACGTCTTCGGTGTCCTTGGCATCCATTACGACACGCTCCTTGCACTGCGTGAAGCAGAATACCAGTAGGCACAAACCTACGAGTGCATAGATTGACATCGCAGTGAACCATGCTGATGGTTCCTTAGGCAGACTGTCGGCAGCCGAACCAGCAATGAAGGCGATAATCAATGGCAGTCCCGAATTTACGGCAAGACCACCGACGTTTGCCATGAACATACGCACGGAGGTAAGGATGGTGATCTCATCGGTGTCGCGCGTAAGGGAAGAGTTCAGTGCACCATAAGGCACATTGATGAAGGTATAGAGCAACTGCATGCCGACGTATGTAACGTATGCATAGAGCAGCGATGGAGCGAATCCATTGTAGAAACACAAAATCGCGAATCCAGAAAGTGGAATACCTACATAAAGCAGGTAGGAGCGATATTTGCCATAACGGGGATTGCTCTTGTCAATCAGCGTGCCCACAATGGGGTCCCAGATGACATTTGCCACGTTGCCTACCGTAAACATCACGGCTACCGCCGAAGGAGTAAGTCCATAAACGTCGGTGTAGAAGAACAGCAGGTAGGTACAAATAACCTGGAAGATCAAGTTCTGGGCAAGGTCACCGGAGCCGAAGCCGATGCGCTGCAACCAACTGAGTTTGTAGAAGCCTTTTGCTTCTTGTTCGTTTGCCATTGTGATAAGGATGTTTAATCAGCCATTCCGTCAATCGTAATGATCTTGCCATTCTCGTCATACTTCAATTCGCAAACCTTGAGGGAGCGAAGTGGAGTGTAGCCCTTCGAAGGCTTGCAGTCGTGGTGGAAGAGATACCACTTGCCTTCAAACTCCACGATGCAGTGGTGGGTAGTCCAGCCCTCGACAGGAGTCAGGATGACACCCTGATAGACGAATGGTCCATCGGGCTTGTCGCTGATGGCATAGCAGAGGAAATGGGTGTCGCCCGTTGACCAGCTGTAATAATACTTGCCATTATACTTGTGCATCCACGAAGCCTCGAAGAAGTGATGGGGATCGCCGGCCTTCAAAGGAGTGCCATCCTCATAGACGATGCGGATGGGCTTGGGTTCGTTGGCAAAGCCGAGCATATCGTCGCTGAGCTTCACGATGCGGGGTGAGATGCAAGGCTCGTCACCTTCGGGGAAACGTGGGAAGTTGACAGCCTCGTTCTCCTCGTTGTAACGCTGCAGCTGACCACCCCAGATACCGCCGAAGTACATGTAGTAGGTGCCGTCGTCATCCTTGAAGATGGCATAGTCGATCGAATAGCTGCCCTCGATGGGATGTGGCTCGGGAACGAATGGGCCTTCGGGCTTGTCGCTGATGGCCACGCCGCAACGGAAGATGCCCGTCTTGTCCTTGGCTGGGAAATACATGTAGTATTTGCCGTCCTTCTCCTGGACATCGCAGTCCCAAAGCTGCTTCTTGGCCCACGGAATCTGCTCACGGGTCAGGACAACGCCTTCGTCCTTCACCTCACCCGTCATCGGGTCACCGGTGATCGAAAGCACGTGGTAATCCTTCATGTCAAAGTGAATGCCCCAGTCATCTTCGGGGATGCCAGAATAATAGTCGTGCGATGGGTAGATGTAAATCTTACCATTAAAAACATGCACCGAAGGGTCGGCCATGTAGTCTTGAGGGAATAGATACCTTTTCATGATTGGGTAATGTAATTTATGTTATGTTGTAAAGATTATGATACCACAACGAAATAATCGGTGCAAAGATAATGATTATTTGAGAAAGTCGAATCAAAATTTGTAACAATAACCATAAAAAATGTTACATAACTGAAAATATATTCGTTTTTTGGGACGATATATGACAGAAATCACTATATTTGCGACGTAAAACCAATCTCATATCCTATGAAATTCGATAAAAAACTCGTTCTTTCCATCCTGCTTACCTGCTTGCCATTGATGAACATGCAGGCCGAAGTCAAGACACCACGCTTCATCTCGGACGGCATGGTGCTGCAACGCAATGAAACAGTTCGCATCTGGGGCACAGCCGACCCTGGCGAAAAAGTCACCATTACCTTTTTAAA
>JAEEUA010000171.1 GCA_016286775.1 Bacteroidales bacterium | reverse complement strand
GTTCTTACCTGCGGCGAAAGTTTCGACACAGCCTTGGGACACGCCGAACTTGCTGCACAGGCAAGAGGCTGGGATATCAAGTATGGCAACGGAGTAAAGATGGTTTACAATTACCTGCCGTTGCACGATATGGAGGAAGAAATTGCCAAGCTTCCCGAGAAAGATGAGGAAGGACAGATCAGCAAGGTTCTCGCCGACCTCGCCGAAAGGAAAATCCAGAAAGTGGTCATCACTCCCGAACTCCAAAAGCAGATGGAGTTCTTCCATAACGAATACGCCACGAAGCTGTTGGACAAGAACTCTGCGCTCGGCTATTACGTGACCGATTATTGCGTACGTTGTGCCTTCTGCTCGAAAGTCTGCCCATCGAACAACATCAAGGTAACCGGCTTGGGTGTCAAGTTCTTCGACCATTGCGAGGTATGCTATGCCTGCGTCCACAATTGTCCGATGAAGGCTATCCACTTGAAGAATGAACGAAGCGGCGCTCGTTTCCGCAACCCGCATTTGATGTTGAAGGACATTATCAAGGCAAATGAGTGATAAACAATTAATAATTAACAATTAAAAAATATCAATTAATAATTATCGGCTTGGGCCGAACATCGCTAAAACTTATGTTCCAAAAAAATGTTATCATGATTGCCTGCGGCTTGATGCTGGCAGCCTGTTCAAAGAATGAACCAAAAGAGACAGTTATGGATTTTACCGACAACGTGAAGGTTGCGCTCGAAAACGGAGGCAAGATTGACCTCAATGCACTGAAATGGACGCGCGAACCAGGCGGATTCGAAGTGAAGGGCGACACCATCGTGATCACCACAGCTCCGCACACCGACCTCTGGCAGCGCACCTACTATCACTTCCAGAACGACAATGCACCTGCCCTCCAGATGCAGACGCGTGAGAAGTTCTTCAGCTTCGTGGTGAAGACCGACTTCACGCAGAGCCACCATCGCTTCGACCAGTGCGGCATCGTCATGTACCTCAACAGCGAGAACTGGGTGAAGGGCTCGGTCGAATACGAGAACGAGCAGTTCCAGCACCTCGGCAGCGTGGTCACCAACAAGGGTTATTCCGACTGGGCCACGACTGCCATTCCTGCCGATGTCAAGACGATGTGGTATCGCTTCTCGCGCCGCGATGACGACTACTGCATCGAATGCTCGACCAATGGTTTGGATTTCAGCCAGATGCGCATCTGCCACGTCTATGAAGGTGCTGACCTGATCAGCTTCGGAATCTATGCCTGCTCGCCCGAGGAGTCGTCGTTCACCGCCGTCTTCTCCGACATGAAGATTACCGAATGCGCCTGGAAGGCCCATGATGGCCAGCAGCCGGATTGATATAATTAATGATATTAAGGGATAAGAAGGGATATTTAGGGATTTGAAGTGACGATACCTTCGCCTTTTTAAAATCAGACCCAAATAAACATTCGTCCCTTAATATCCCTTAATATCCAAAATATCCCAAGAATCCAATAAAAAAATGACTAAAACGAGATTATTCCTGCTGATTGCCGTTCTCGCCGTTTGCGGGACGATAGGGTTCACCTCCTGTTCGTCCAACAAGGAGAACGTCAACGAACTGAGTAATATCAAAAGGATTGCCGATCAGGTGTGGACTTTCAGCCAAAGTCATCCCGATGGCTTTACGATCGACGTCCGATCGATGTCCGAACCCACCGAAGGCATAGCCGTCAGCTATGCTGCCACACAGGGCAGCCATTCGCGCGACCAGCTCGATAAGGTGGTCCGTCACGCCCTGGAACACGAGGGCTACGTGGGCGGCTGGTACAACAGCGAGGACGGGCTCTATTACTTCGACAGCACCCGTCTCTTCCCCGAAGACTCGCTGCGCAGCGCCCTCCGTTTCGGCAAGGAAAATCTGCAGTATTCTGCTTTCATTCTTTCCACCTACACCGACATCCCGATAAGGGGCAAGGTGGCCGAAATCGTTGAACGAAGTACTATCTGTTTTGGTACGACGGGTGACTATCGGCCCCTTTCGTTCCTCGAACCTTCGACGGGCGAATATTGGGGCTTTGGCATCGAAATGGCCCAATCGATTGCCGACTATCTGGATGTCAAAGCCGGATTCGCACCTACCTCCTGGCCCACACTCACAGCCGATGTGATGGCCGAGCCGCAGAAGTTTGACCTCGCTATCGGCGGCATCACCATCACCGATGCACGTCTCGAAATCATGGACATGAGCCAAGGCTATCTGGGCAACGGGAAGACCATCCTTTGCCGCGCTGAAGATGCCTCGCGCTTCCAGTCGCTGTCCGACATCGACCAGCCCGAAGTGCGTGTGATGGTCAATCCCGGTGGCCTCAACGAGAAGTTCGCCAACGAGAACCTCTCGCATGCCACCATCATCGTCCACCCGAAGAACGAGGAAATCCCTTCGC
Organism: Bacteroidales bacterium; assembly: GCA_016286775.1. Classification (GTDB taxonomy): domain Bacteria; phylum Bacteroidota; class Bacteroidia; order Bacteroidales; family UBA3663; genus Liminaster. The sequence continues at coordinate 5,208 of JAEEUA010000171.1, read as the reverse complement.
TCGTAGCCGAAGGACAGGCCGACATCATGATAACAGAAATCACCGAGGCGCCCTACTATGTGCAGACCGACAGCCGACTGGCTGCTCCCTTGCTCGACAAACCCTTCACGCATGGCGAGATCGGCGTGCTGATGCAGAAGGGACAGGACGACCTCCTGCAGATGGTCAACAACCTGATTGACCGCAAGAAGGCCGACGGTTCGCTTCGCCAGCTCCACGAAAAGTACGGTCTTGTCTATTCCTACTAAATAATGAGCTAAAATTTGCTTTCGAGTTAATTTACACTAACTTCCATTAACTACACATATATGCTGAAAAGACTTTCATTTATCGTCGTCTTGCTGTTTGTCTGGACCTGTATAAAGGCAGAGACCGAACGATTCTGCCTGGCAAAAGAAGGTAAGACTGCCACGATTGTGGTGGATGCGGACGACTGGAAAGGCGTTATCCGTGCTGCCCGTGACTTAGGCGACGATGTGCGCAAAGTGACCGGTGTGTCATCGCAGGTGGAACTCCAGACCTCCATCGCTATCGGTCTGCTTCCTCATGAACGAAAGAACCTCGATGCCTCCATCCTTGTAGGCACAATTGGCAAAAGCCGAATCATCGACCAATTGGTCAGGCAAAAGAAACTCGACGTCGAGCAAGTGCGTGGTCAATGGGAGTCCTATCTGATTGATGTGGTGGATGGCAACCTCGTGATTGCGGGCAGCGACAAGCGCGGCACCATCTACGGCATCTATGACATTTCTGAGCGCATAGGCGTTTCACCCTGGTATTGGATGGCCGATGCGCCCGTATTGCACCGCGACGAGCTCTACTATGAGGATGGCCGATTCGTTCAGCCTTCGCCAAAGGTGAAGTATCGCGGCCTGTTCATCAACGACGAATGGCCCTCGTTCGGCACCTGGTGCAACAACCAGTTCGGCGGTGTCAACGCGAAAGCCTACGAGCATATCTTCGAACTGCTGCTTCGCCTGAAGGCAAACTACTTCTGGCCCGCCATGTGGGCTACAGCCTTCAACGAAGACGATCCGGAAAGTCCAAGAATTGCCGACGAGATGGGCATCGTGATGGGGACCAGCCATCATGAGCCGATGATGCGTTCGCATCAGGAGTATCTTCGCCGCAAGGATCAGGTTGGTCCCTGGGACTATGCCACGAATCCAACTCGCCTGAATCAGTTTTTCCGTGAAGGTCTGGAGCGCAACAAGAACTATGAAAACCTCGTCACCATCGGTATGCGTGGCGATGGGGATGTGGCAATGGGCAAGGGCGACGATGCCGAAAACAGGAAGACCCTTGGACGCGTGATCGAAGGCCAGCGTAAGATCATCAAGGACATCTATGGTCATTCGGATGCCGTGCCGCAACTCTGGGCCATCTTTACCGAGGTGCAGCGGTACTACGATGCAGGCTTTACCGTTCCCGACGACGTGACGCTGTTGCTCTGCGACAACAACTGGGGATACATCCGACGCAAAGGTCGCGACTTCGAACGTCGTCGCAAAGGCGGTCTCGGACTCTACTACCACATCGACATGAATGGTGGACCATGGAACGACCGATGGGTGAACACAACCACCGTGCCCAAGTTGCGTGAGCAGTTGAATCTTGCCTACCAAAGCGGCATCGACCGCATCTGGATTATCAATGTAGGGGATTTGAAGCCCAAGGAGATGCCCATCGACTTCATCATGCACTATGCCTGGAACCCCGATGCCATTCAGCCTGGTGACGAACAGGAATGGCTCCAACAGTGGACGGCGAGCGTGTTCAAGGGTTTGTCGAAAGAGATAACCGACGAGTGCGCCGACATCATTGGCAAATATTCAAAGTATAACCTCTGGCGCAAACCGGAATCCCAAGTGCCTGGCATCTACAACTACGAGGAGATGCTTCACGTCAGCCACCTCTGGCAATCGCTTGAGACGCGATGCGAAGCCTTGAAGGAGAAGATTCCAGTCGAGGCTCAAGATGCTTTCTATCAGCTGGTCTATTATCCTGCTGTTGCCAGTGCCGGTGTCGCTCACATCTACAATGCAGCCACCATTGGCGATAGTCTGACCATTTGTCAACTCATGGAGAAAGACCAGCGCCTTACCAATTATTATAATAAGGTGATGGCTGGCGGCAAGTGGGACGGTATGATGCTGGACAATCACATCGGCTATACCAAATGGTCGATTCCTGACCGGAACTACCATCCGATGACGCTTGGCTACAAGGTTGACCACGACCTGAGTGCTTCGAATAAAACTAAGGAATACACCATCGCGGCCTGTGATTTTTCTCGAAAAAGCGAAGACTGGATATTCCTGCCCGACCTGGGACGTGGCAAGGGTTGCATGGGTGCCAAGGACGTGATGCGTTCTTCGGACGAAAGCGGAAAAGGCCCCGTGCTGGAATACGAAGTTGAACTGACCGACGAAGGACATATAGCCATCGGCATCCTGCCTACGCAAGATATACTGCCAGCTCGTGGACTGCGTCTTGGCGTACAAATCGATGACCAGCCGATGCAGACACTCGATGCCCGTCGCGGCCTGGTAGATACATTCATGGAATATACGCCACAGAATCTTTCGGTTTCGAAGGTCTTGAAGCCCCTCCCTTCTCGGAGCCGCCTTTCGCTGAGTGGCTTTGCTAACGGTCGGCAGTTAATTCGTCGGGATGAGGTCTTTGACAATCTTCGTTGGCTCGATGCCACTTTCAAGACTACTCCAGGCAAGCATACGCTTAAGCTGATTATGATAGACCCCGAGATAGTTGTCGAACAAATCGTTGTCAATCCCGATGACAATCGTTACAGCTATTTCGGCGCTGGATACCAATGGGAATGATATAATAAAGGAATGAATATGAAAAAGTTGATTGTTATAATAGCATCGTTGCTGACCCTATCTGCACAGGCACAGCATCACGATTGGGAAGATCCTTCGGTGCTGGGCCTCAACAAGCTGCCTTATCACGCTACGCTGCAACTGCCTTCCAAAGAGCAAGAATGCAAGGAAATCGTCAGCCTCGACGGCGAATGGCTTTTCCATTGGAGCCCGAATCCCGAGGAGCGACCTGCCGACTTCTATCGGGAGGATTATGACGTGAGCGACTGGAGTAAAATCGCCGTTCCCGGCAACTGGCAGACACAAGGCTATGGAACTCCCATCTATATCAACATCAACTATCCATTTGCCCGAAACCGACCCAGTGTTACAAGCGAGCCACCTGCAGACTGGACGGCTTTCGGAAATCGGAACCCTGTTGGTTCGTATGTGACCTTCTTTGATGCAACCGACGAGATGCTTCGTCAGAACCTGATTCTGCATTTCGGCGGAGTGCATTCGGCGATGTATGTTTGGGTGAACGGTCAGCTGGTGGGATATAGCCAGAATTCGATGTCACCCGCCGAGTTCGACATCACGAAATATGTCCGTCACGGCAGCAATAAACTCGCCGTGGAGGTCTATCGCTGGAGCGATGGCTCGTATCTCGAAGACCAGGACATGTGGCGTCTTTCGGGCATCTTCCGCAGCGTCCAGTTGTGGGTAAGGCCTTTGGTCCATATCACCGACTATCAAGTCACGGCCGAACCGAACGCCGACTTTTCGGAGGCTAATGTCAAGGCCGCCATCAGCATCCGCAACGGAATCAAGAAAACAAAGAAAGGGTTGCAGACTGTACTTCGGATTGATGGAAACGAAGTGGTGAGCAACCTCTCTAAACTGGCAGCAGGCGACACAGCGACCATCACACTCATCTACCAGTTGAACAATCCCCGTCTCTGGTCGGCCGAGAAGCCTGAGCTTTATCCATTCAGCGTGGAACTGCACGATGCCGATGGAACAGTGATCGAACATTTCGACTACCACCTGGGCGTCAAGAAGGTGGAAGTTGTGGGTGAGGTGTTCAAGATCAACGGCAAGAATGTCAAACTGCGCGGTGTGAACCGTCATGACCACCATCCCAAGACAGGAAGATTTGTGGACGATGACACCTACGAACAAGACATTCGCCTGATGAAACAAGCCAACATCAACTTCCTGCGCACCTCGCATTATCCTGATCGGGAATATCTATACGAACTTTGCGACCGTTGGGGAATCTATGTGATGGACGAAGCCAATCACGAGACGCATGGATACGGTTATGCCAATCAGGAGATGGGGGAGGACCGTGCCTGGCAAAAGGCGCATGTCGATCGTGCCGAATCGCTGGTCAAGCGTGACTTCAATCATCCTTGCGTCATTCTTTGGAGCCTTGGCAACGAAGGTGCTGTAGGACCGAACATCGAGGCAATGTATAACAAGGTGCGCGAACTGGACACTACACGTCCACCGTTCTACGATAGCGATCGTCGCTATAGCGCGATCTGGGACGACAGTTATCTTTACCCCGAAGACCTTCGCAAGAATGCCCAGGAAGTTACCGACAAACCCTTCATGATGCGTGAATATGCCCATGCCATGGGTAATTCGTGTGGCAACTTGAAGGAGTATTGGGATGTGATCTATGCCGATTCTTCCATTTGCGGAGCCGCTATCTGGGACTGGGTGGACCAAGGTTTGTATTCCTCCATCAAGGACAAAGATTCCAAGGATAAATATTTCCTCTACGGAGGAGACTTTGGCGACAAGCCCAACGACGGGGCATTCTGCATCAATGGCCTGATTGGTCCCGACCGCAAGCCACATCCTCATTACTACGAGGTGCAATACACCTATCAGCCTATCCAATTCGTGAGACAGGGCGAAGATAGCATTCGTATCATCAATCGCGATTTCTTTAATAGCATTTATGAATATGAATATTCCTGCGAAATCTATCACAATGGAGAGTTGGTGAGCCGTGACTTGGTTGAGCTCAAAGATGATTGTTTCGAGATACCCTATCCCTTTTATCCTTACAATGGTCACCCCCTCCTTCTCAACGTCTATGCTCGTTTGAAAGAAGACAAACCCTGGGCAGAAGAAGGCTTTATTGTTGCACGTGAGCAATTTGTACTCATGCCCGAACCTTTCTGGGATGGCTTCAATGGCGAACCGGCCGAGGCAAGTCAGGATGAAGGTGGTATCATCGTGACCACCGATCAAGGCACAGTCTCCATCGACAACACGGGTGCACTCACTTCCTGGATTGTCGATGGCAGGGAGATGTTGCAGGCGCCTTTGGAGCCCTACTTCTGGAAACCAGAGAATGACAATCAGCATG
>JAEEUA010000170.1 GCA_016286775.1 Bacteroidales bacterium | reverse complement strand
CGCCGATGCCCAGGTTCTCGGGCGTCGCGGTGTTGATGGCCTTCTGGACGTTGATGTAGAAGGCGGTGATCTCGGGGTTGTTCAGCCGCGAAATCGAAAAGTTGGAATTGATCTGAATCATAGTCTTGAAATCGGTTTAGGTTAAATACAACAAAACGAAAAACTCTGTGTGTGAAAGCGCCCCCACGTTCGAGACGTTTCCACGGTGTGAATCCTGCTCCACGTTCGAGCGTTCTTCACGATGCGGGAACCGCCGGCCGAGTCAGTTCCCAGGGTGTGAATCTCGCCATTCAAAGCAGCATTCCGGATTGCTCTTATCCCTTTGATTTTCACGCTGCAAAGTTACGAATTTTATTTGACATTTCCAAATTTTTCGGGAAGTTTTTTGGGGAAAATGCAAGTTTTTTTTTGGGCGTGGGGATTGCTTAAACACCACTTCGTACGATGGGGTGCAAAGATGGCGCAAGATGGCATCCCTTCGTGCGATGGGGAGCGGAATCGGGACGGGATGGGGCTGCAATACACGGCCGCTGACGGGGACAACTATGGACTTTCAGCGTTCGGGCTTTGCGAAAGATAATACTCGCTGAAGTCCTTGCAGCCGGGCGGGAGCTGATGGTGCTCGAGGTTGGGGAGCACCTGCTGGAGCTGGAGGAAGAGGCGTTCGCCGGGTTCGTCGCGATCGGGATACATGTGGAAGGAGATAGAGAGCTGTGAGCCTAAAGAAGAGAGCAGCGCCTTGTCCGAGGGTTTGAGCAACGTCGCCGAAGGGATGGCAATGGCCTTGTGTCCCGCCGAAAGCATCGCCCAGCAGTCGGAGCAGCCTTCGGTGATGTAGAGCGCCTCGCCGGGGCGAAGCATGCTCAGGACGGGCAGGTTGTAGATGCTGCATTGTGCCCCATAGGGAAAACGGAAACGCGGCGTAGCCCCCTTCGTCAGATTTCGGTTCTGGATGCCCGTCAGCCGGCACTCGCGATCGTAGTAGGGTATCTGCAGCCAGTTCACTCCTTCCCTATCCTGCCACGATGTCAATCGGCACCAGCGGATGACGCGCTCGTCGAGCTTGCGCTCCTCGAAAAGGAACTGGCGGGCGGGGGCGCTCAGGAAAGGGTGTTCGAAGAAGCGGGCGTAGCGGGCGGGGTCGAAGGAGGAAACTTGGCAGCCAAGCTTGGCTGCCGACTGGAACGAAGCACCCTGGCCGTGGGTGGCATCGTCTTGAAGCAGGACGTTGTTCGCGTCGGCGAGCCAGCGGCAGGCTTCGACGAAACCCTTGTTCAAGCAATGCATCGCCAGGTCAATGGTGCCGCCTGACGCTCCGCACGCATAGCAGCGGTAGGTGTTTCTTCTCACACTGAACGACAGGCTGGCGTGATGGTCATCGTGGAACGGGCAGAGGCACTTGTGCTTCGAAACCTGGAGTCCAAGTCGCTCGGCGACCCCCTCGATGGGGAGGTCGCGGAGCTTCTGAAGATCTTGAGGGTCCATGGTTATGGCCTGCCTTTGAGGTATTCGTTCGTCTTGGAATAGAGTCCCGTTTGGGCGCAGAAGGTGACGAACTTGCGGAACACCCACTTGCGCAGCTGGGTACCCGTGCCTTCCGGACTCTTGCCGAGGCTGACGCGAAGCGCTTCGAGTTGCTTCTCGTTGAACGAGTCGGGCAGGTCTTCCAGCATGTTCCTGGGGCCACGTCGCTGAGCCTCGTCCAATGGGTTGGCATCCTTGAAAAGCATATCGGCGAACAACTGCATCTTCGACCAGATGTCGTGATAGACCAACCATTCGACCATCTCCCCCATTGCCCTCGTCCAGGTCTGGCCATTGAGCACCCAGAGGATGCATCCAGCCTTCCAGGCCGAAACCAGGGAACGCTTCCCAACGTCGAAGATCAGATTGTCGTCGGCGAGGTCGCTATAATCACCCCATTCAATAGATAACCTGTCGATCAGATTGTTCAACGGTTTGATGACAAACTCACCCTTGCAGATGTCGAGGCGTGCCAGATACGCGTCGAGCTTGCGGTAGAACTCCTCGGAGAACTTGCCCAGTCGGGGGATTCGTCCGTCGCGGTCGATGCGGGGCTTGTAGCTGAAGACCACACGTCCGAACGTGCCGTTCAGGAGTTCGTACTTGTAGAACTGGCGTGCGGCAAAGGGTGTGGACGAAAACGTCAGATTGACGCGAAGCGTCGGATTGCCCGTGATGCCATCGGCCGTTGCACGAAGGGCACCGGCACGCGCCTTGTCGTAGATGTTGCGCATCATCTGCGAGACCTGCTTGTGCCCGCCGCACACGCGGTCGGCCATCTCCACCTCCGTCATGTTGAGGTATTGCGAACGGTTGCCCAGGCTCTCGCAGGCCATGGCATTCTGGATGAATGCGGCATTGGTCACATCCGAAGGCGGGAACCAGAAGGCGACCTCGGGACGAACCGGTTTGGCCGAGTTGGATGACTTGGTCTTGATCTGCTTCTGCCATTCCACAAGCTTCCTCAGCTCCCCATCGTCGTGCTGACGAAAGTCACGGCAAAGAGCCTCGACAAGAAGTGTCAATTGACCCTTGTTGCAGCCACTATCGGCCACCAAATGGGCCATCATACCGGTCATTTCCTTCTTACTGAAGTCCGGATATTGAAAAGTCACGCCGCAAAGATGAGCTCCGAGGACGGGGAAAAGCATCGGAACAAGGGGTTCATACATGTCTTTTGATGCCTGTGAGAGCAGAAGTTTGATGGCTTCTGTGCCACTTCCGAGGTTCGGCATCACGGGAGCCTTACTGTCACTGATACTATATTTCATTGTATTTCAGCCTTTTAGATAAAACAATTATGGTCGAGCGTTCCAGTTCCAATTGTTCCAGTTATTTTTTTGCTATCCCAGATCTCCCTATTATACTATATAACTAATTATATATTAAATAGTTATATAGTCTTAAGAAGGAGGTTGTGTTCCTCGAAAATTAATTGGAACAACTGGAACTGGAACAACAGGGACTGAAACGCCCGCACGTTAATTACTCTCCGTAGCCTTCCCCTACCAGGCCCGGGAGTGCTCGCCGGATCTCGTCGCTCATTCGGAGCGCGAAGCCATCGACATTGAAGTCAGCATCCATCTTGATGGGCTTGACGTTCATGCGCAGGCTTCCATCTTCGCGAAGCGTGAGCGAAAAGAGTTCGCAGGAGAACACGCGCGGATTGCGCTTGGGAGGTGCCATGGGGACGGTTTCGATGAACGAGTAGTGACCATCGTCATAACCGAATTCCTCGCTCGGGATGTCGCGACGCAGGATGCCCACATAGTCACGGCCTGGCTGCATCAGCACATCGTTCTGCAGACGCGTCTTCAGATCGACGCAAAGCTCGACGTTCGTTTTCATTGCTCGTCTCCTTTCCCCGCACTCTTCTCTTTCGAGGCCAGGAACCGGCGGTAGCCCTTGGCGAGAGGTGAATCACTGCGGAGCATCTTCATGAGAATGTCTCCAAGTCGGCGGAGTCCATTCTTGTCCTCCGGCATTTCAATAATAGAACGCTTGATAATCTTATAGCGCATAATTATTTAAAGGTATAAAAATGCCTTCTTGCACAACACGATGATATAGAAAGGCGTTCTTCATCTCGTGCCCGGAGCCGTGCTCAGTTTTTGACTGCTGGATATCTAAAAAAGAAAGCAGCAGAAACTCCGTGTTCGAAATTTCTACTGCAAATATAGTGACATTTAGCCATTTATCCAAAAATTTCACTTGATTCGAAAAGGATGGGAAATTGGAACGGAAGGGCACTTATTTGATTACAAGCAGGGGTGAAATCAAGCAACTTTCCGGATAATTGATTTCGTTTGGAACAAAGTTGATTCAAACCGGGAATGCGATAAAGCGGCAATCAAAAAACCGATCCGCAAATCAACTTCCTGCTCAAAAATTGATTTGCCGAGTCGGTTAGTACATAAAAAAATGTATCAACCCGAATGAGCTGATACATTATCTTTTCGTTTTTCGAAGAAAAATTATTGCGTAATTCCTGCGAGGTCAGGAGATGGAGGCAATTTGCAAGGTCGAAGTGTCAAAAAATCGCTGTTTAATGCCTTCCGAAAAGGCCTTGAAGCTTCCGTCCGCGTCCTTCAGAACCTCCTTCTTATACTTGTTCACGGCCTGGTAGCTGACTGTCTCGAACTTATGGGCCGAGGACGACAGATAGGTTTCGTTGAAGTATTTGACCGCATCGGACTCCAGCTTGTTCGGAATGCCCACTAACTGGAAGAACATCTGGATGTACTTGGCCGGCAGGTTCTTGCGAGAATAGTCGTCGGGAATCAGTTCGTCGAAATGCTGGATGATGTAGCGACACTTGTGCACCTTCTTCTCGTCGTTACCGAACAGGAGCTTTTCCAGGGTGGTGAGGTCGCTGCCCGCCTCGTCGTCGAGCAACTGCTTGATGACGAGCAGCTTGACCTCCCGCTTCGTGTACCTGTGAAAACCAACGGGTGCCCACGCCTCGTCGTTGTAGTACTGGTTGCGGCTGGCGATGGCGGGGTTATGGTCTTCCGTGAAGTCCTCCGAATTGCGGTAGAACACCGTACAGATATCGGCCATCTGGCTCAGCACGTTCTGCTTGAACTCGTCGAAGAGACATTTGCAGTACTTGTTGTTGCGCTTGATGCTCGCTTCCTCGTTGAGCACATCCTGGCATAGCTGGATGCAACGGACCAGGACAAAGAAGAACTGCGTCATCTCGTTGAAGAGGTCGTTGACGCAGACCGGATAGTCGTCGAACCTGAAAAGGGACAACTGATAGACATCGGAGCTGATGCGTGAATGGTCGTAGGCCGACTTGGGGCGCTCCACCATCGTGTGGATGACGCTCTTGCGCCGCTTCTGCGGGCAAAAACGCATGAACAGCCGCTTGGTTTCGCTGATGCCGCTTCGAATCTTGCGCAGCAAGGCCATGGCGCTGCTATAGCATTCGTTGTTGATGGTGGCGAACTCCTTGTTGAAGACCTTGGCAAATTCCCTGAGGCTGTCGTATTCGCCCTCCATCTTCAATCGGTAGGTTGCCACCTCATGAATCATGAGCTGCATTTTCTTCTCATCCCAATTCTTGAACTCTATCGCGTAGAGGAACCGCTCGGGATTGAACTTGGAAGCGGCCGAGAGAATGGTGCTGAAACCCTCTTTGGGGTCGTAGATGTCTTGTGTGTATAACATTAAATTAATTGAAAATTTTTATTTGATTTGCATTTTCTGATTACAAAGATACGGAACGTCTGTTTACTGAAAACTATCTCTATTCGATCATCATTCGATTCCTATTCGAACATCACCCTCCTCCCCGCGCGGAAGAAAGCGCCGTGCGGGGGAGGTCAAGCTGGGGTGGCGGGGAGCCTTGACAGGGCGTCAACCGAGCTTGGTTGACACGACAACAAGGGGGACGATGCGGCCGGAAGGACCGGAACGGGAGCCTGCGGCCAGAAGGTCCGGAACGGGACGATGCGGCCGGAAGGGCGCATCACAGCATCCCCTTGGTCGAAGGGAGCTGGAAGTGGTGGATGTCGCGGCGGATGGCCATCTGGAGGCTGCGGGCGAGGGCCTTGAAGATGCCTTCGATCTTGTGGTGCTCGTTCTCGCCTTCGGCCTTGATGTTCAGGTTGATGCGGGCAGCATCGGAGAACGACTTGAAGAAGTGGAGGAACATCTCGGTGGGCATGTCGCCGACCTTCTCGCGATGGAACTCGGCATCCCAGACGAGCCAGGGGCGGCCGCCGAAGTCGAGGGCTACCTGGCAGAGGCAATCGTCCATGGGGAGGCAGAAGCCGTAGCGGCCGATGCCGCGCTTGTCGCCGAGGGCCTTGAGGATGCATTCGCCGAGGGCGAGGGCGGTGTCCTCAATGGTATGGTGCTCATCGACGTTGAGGTCGCCCTTGACACGAATGGTGAGGTCCATGCCCGAATGACGGCCGATCTGCTCGAGCATGTGGTCGAAGAAGCCGAGGCCGGTGGAGATGTCGCAGCGGCCCGTTCCGTCGAGGTCGAGCGAGATCTGGATGTCGGTCTCCTTGGTGACGCGGCTGACGCTGGCTCGGCGCTCGCCGGCAAAGAGGAAGGCTGCCACGTCGTCCCAGCTTTCGGCGATGAGGGCACAATGGCTGTTCTTGCCGCCGGGCAGGCCGAGCTGATGCTCCTGGAGCCATTCGCGGCACTCGTCGGGCGTACCGTTCTGGGCAAGGAGGATGCCCTGGCAACCGAGGTTGCGGGCCAGCTGGATGTCGGAGATGCGGTCGCCGATGACGTAGCTGTGGGCGAGGTCGTACTCGGTGCCGTTGCCTTCGATGAACTTGGTGAGCATGCCGGTACCGGGCTTGCGGTTGGGATGGAAGTCATCGGGGGTGTGCTCGTCGAAGTAGAACTCGTCGAAATCGACGCCTTCGGTGTGGAACACGCTGAATATTAGCTTATTGATTGCTTCGAAGCGCTTGCGGGGATAGTCCTTGGTGCCGAGGCCGTCCTGGTTGCTGACGATGATGAAGTCGTAGTCGAGGGTATGGCGGATGAACGAAAGGTTCTGGATGACACGGGGCAGGAACTCGACCTGCTCGAAGCGGTCGATCTGTTCGGTGATGGGCGGTTCGACAACCAGCGTGCCGTCGCGGTCGATGAAGAGAAGCTTTTTCATATATTTAAGGGATATTAAGGGATATTTGGGGATATTAAGGGATAGTTGGGGACGTTTCCTTAGCCTTGTTGAAGATGGGACGGGACCATAGGGAACATTTGTCCCCTAAAATCCCATAACAGCCCTAAGAATCCCTTAGAATCCCTTAGAATCACTTGCTCAACTTGTTCCACATATAGATGCCGTAGAAGCTGTTGACGAGGTAGATGCAGTATTTGGCGGTGGTCATGAACGAGAAGTCGGAGTCGGACATGAGCCACATGGCGATGTAGGCCACGTTGATGAGGAGCCACATGTACCATTGCTCGACAAACGCCTTGACCGAGACAAACATCGTGACGATGGACATGACGGTGGTGAACGAATCGAGCCAGAGCTGCGACGTGGTGTCGTAGTCGGCCTTCAACGTCTGGAAGCCTATTTCGCCCCACCCCATCGAGAGGAAGAGCTCGGTGACGTGCCGGAACAGCCAGGGGCCGAAATGGATGAGGAATAGGCCCAGGCCGAGGGTTCCCAAGGCGACGACGAGGAAGGTGGCCAGGCGCTGGCGCCACGTCATGTAGCGCGTCTTGATGCGCCCCGTGTCGTCGTGGCGGCGACGCTTCTTCCACGACTTCCACCCGAAGAACTGCATGGGCAGGTTGTAGAACAGGCGCTGCAGGAAGTCGCCGTAGATGTGGGTGCAGAAGCAGATATAGACGTGGAGCACGCCCTCGACGATGCCGAAGAGCCAGTTGGCCATGGCTCCCTTGGCGCCCAGGACGACACAGAACACGCCGAGGATGGCGGAGATGCCGGCTACGATGCCGTTGAAGCTATAGTTGCCCTTCACGACCCACGAGATGACCGCCAGCGTCATGATGGACAGGATCAGGAATATCTCGAAGGCGTTGAGGCTGCGGCGGGTGAGCCGAAGCAGCGTCAGATAGCGATTGCGTGCCATTCTTTTTAAATAATAATCACGAA
>JAEEUA010000169.1 GCA_016286775.1 Bacteroidales bacterium | reverse complement strand
AAGCCGGCAACGGTGTAGTGCTCATCACCACCAACAGCGGCAAGAAGGGCGCTACGAAGGTTACACTCGACGCCTCTTGGAGTTTCCAGAACCTCGCCAAGAAGGTCGATGTGATGAACGCCAGCCAATACAAGAGCTTCATGACCGATGCCTGGGGCGACGCTTTCAACGACCTCTATAATACCTTTTATCTCGGCACGAGCCAGGGTGCTGACACCAACTGGCAGGACGAGATGTACGAGACCGGCACAATGCAGAAGTACAACGTCGGCCTGCAGGGCGGCAACGACCAGGGCAAGTTCTTCTTCAACGCCGGCTATATGAACAACAACGGCATGCTGGTGCGCAACACCGACTACTACAAGCGCGTCACCGGCCAGCTCAACGCCAGCTACAAGCTGCGTCCCTGGCTCGAAGTATCGTCGAACAACACCGTAGCCTACACCCGCAACCATGGTGTGACCGAAGGCAACGCACAGTACGGCTTCATGAAGGGCATCATCAACTCCGACCCATTGACTCCCGTTTATTACAGTTCGCTCGGCGCAGCCCCACAGATTTATCAAGACGCCGTGGCCAACGGTATGGGCATCACCACCGACGGCGACAAGTACGTCCACCTTTCGGCCCTTACCGACAATCCGCTGCGCCCAATACTGGCCAATCCCAATGACCGCAAAGTGAACGGTGTGACGAGCTTCTTCATCAACGGCATGACTTCACTCAACCTCACCCCATTCAAGGGCTTCGTCTTCACCAGCCGCGTAGGTTACACCCTCGGCAACTTCACCGAGAAAAACTATTCGCCCGCACAATGGAGCAACCTGACTGGTTCGGCCGATGCCAACAGCCAGGATTCAGACCTCGGCATTGGACAATACACCACCCATTACTACCAGTGGGAAAACTTCGCCAACTACAATATAGAGACCGACATGGGCAACTGGGGTCTGATGGCAGGTATGAGCTTTAGCGACAAGAGCCGCGACTTCACAGGCGGCAAGACCAACGAACTTTCAAGCTTTGCCTCTAACTTCCAATACCTCGATTATTCCACTGTCTCGGCTGACGACAAAGTGTCGGGCAACCTGATGCAGGAACGCAAGATTGCATACTTCGGACGTCTGTCGTGGGACTGGCTGGGTCGCTACCAGGCACAGTTCAACTTCCGTGCTGACTCCTATGACGCTGCCTACCTCGACCTCGAACACAACTGGGGTTTCTTCCCCTCGGCATCGATCGGCTGGACCTTCTCGCAGGAGGACTTTATGAAGGGCGCACGCGACAAGGGCATCCTCTCGTTCGGCAAGTTCCGTGCCTCGTACGGCGTGAACGGTTCGGTTTCGAACCTCGGCGGCTATATGTACGCCTCGACCCTCAACACGGGTGCTGCCGGCAAGTTCCTCGGCGTGATCCTCGCGCCAATGACCTACGTCATCGACGGCAAGATGTACCAGACCACCTACCCCAGCAAGAAACTCGCCAACCCCGACCTGCGCTGGGAGGAATCGAAGCAGCTTGACCTCGGCCTTGACCTCCGTTGGTTCAACGACCGTCTGGTCACCACCTTCGACTACTACCACAAGACCACCGACGGTCTGCTCGTCGAGAGCACCTCTCTGCTCACTACCGGCACCCGCACCATCTGGCAAAATGTCGGCAAGATCACCAACCAAGGCTTTGAGGCCGAAGTGGAGTGGCGCGGCAAGGTTGGCAAGGACTTCAACTACAACATCAAGGCTAATATCGCCACCGTAAGCAACAAGGTGAGCGAATACAAGGGCGAAGGTGTCCGCATCGGCGGCTCAGGTGCACTGGGCGGCGGAACATCGACCTACTTCGAGGAAGGCTACCCCATCTGGTACATCCGTGGCTATGAAATTGACCACATCGACGCACAGACTGGTATGGCCGTATATAAAGACAACAATGGCGACGGCGAAATCACCGACAACGACCGCGTCAACTTAGGTTCGGCTATCCCCGACTTCACCTATGGCATCACACTCGGTCTCGGCTACAAGGACTTCGACCTGAACATCTATGGTGCAGGCAGCCAGGGCAACAAACTGGTCTATGCACTCAACGGATTCAATGCTGAATACGAGAACCGTCCCACCTTCCTAAGCGAGAACCGCTGGCGCAAGGCTGGCGACCAGACCTCGATGCCTTCGGCCGTACAGCAGCTCAATGACCCCAACTTCATCCTTTCAGATGCTATGGTACGCGACGCCTCGTTCTTCAAGATCAAGCAGATCCAGCTCGGTTACACACTTCCAAAGGACCTACTGAAGAAACTCACGCTGCAAAGCCTCCGTATCTATGCTTCGCTCGACAACTTCTTCACCTTCACCTCTTACGAAGGTGCTGATCCAGAGGCCAGCGCCCTTTCGAATTCGGGTGGCGCAACGGCCAGTTCCATGGCTCTTGACTATGGTTCATATCCTTCGGCCAGAACTATCAGCTTCGGCATAAATGTAGCGTTCTAAAAGAGAACAATTAACAATTAATTATTTACAATTGCTGATTGTCGAAAGAGAATTCAAAATTCATTATATATAATAGAAGATAGCATTATGAAAAAGTTTGCAACATATACTCTGGCTACCCTAATGGCGTTCGGCATGCTCCCGTTGATGACTTCGTGCAGCGAGGACAGCCTGGATATCGAACAAAAGGGCGTTACCCCACTCTCCATCTACGAGACTGGAAACGATGCCGACCTTATGTCGTTCATCAGCGGTATCTATACCCGCTTCCACGGCGACTACAGTTCCTCGTCGGCCAACTTTGGCGGTGATGGTTCGTCATGCTACAACATGTTCATCTATCATCTCACTCGCATGTCGGACGAAGACAGTGACGGCTATGCTTACAACGAGAGCGCCGACGGCATGCTCACCGAAAGCGACTATTCGTTCTTCTACACCATCTGCTATTGGAGCAATATGATCATCGACCGTGTGCCCAACAACACCGTAGCCAGCACCGAGCTCAAGAACCGCGTAGTGGCCGAAGCGCGTGGTATGCGTGCCATTGCAATGATGTACCTCGTGCAGCTCTGGGGCGATGCACCTCTTGCCGACCACGTGATGAACGGCACCGAGGGCAACACTCCTGCCGCCGAGTCGTGGGCTTGGATCGAGAAGGAACTGGACGAAGCTGCTGCCGCACTGCCCAGCAAGTCGGGCGTTGACGGACAGAAGGCCATCGGTGGACGACTGACCCGCGAAGCCTGTCTTGCCTACAAGGGCAAGGCACAACTCTGGCAGGGCAACTATAGCGCTGCCGCTCAGACCCTCGGTCAGGTAATCGGCTCGGGCCTCTATGCCCTCGAGGAGAACTTCGACAATCTCAATCTCAGTGCTTCCGACTTTGGACCTGAGAACATCTTCGAGTTCAACTTTGACGACAGCGACGAGTTCCTCGGCGGACAGGAAGGTTCGTTGGACATCTACGGCTTCGGCAGCAACAGCGTGATGTGCTATGGTGTCACCTTCCCACTCCTCTATATGAACTGGGCCAATGGTTCGAACCCGACACAGGAGCTCTACAACTTCTACGTGGCACACGACGGTGTGGAGAGCCCACGCATGAACGGCTGCGTCATGAGCAAGGAGACTTTCAATGCCGTCACCATGTCAATGAATGCTATGAGCTTCCCGATTGCCATCAACCAGGGTTATTTCCGCATGCGCAACATCTGTCGTGCAGAGGACAAGGTGGGCACTTTCCCCCAGGAGTTCAACAAGAAGAACTTAGTCTATCTGCGCTATGCCGAGGTGCTGCTCGACTATGCCGAGGCTGTATGCAACGGTGGTTCAGCTGGTTCGATCAGCGGCCTGGAGGCACTCAATATGGTACGCCGTCGTGCAGGTCTGCAGGATGCCGCTTCGCTCGACATGAACAATGCTACCTACGGCATCAAGGCCGAGCGCCGCGCCGAACTTTACCGCGAAGGTGTGCGCTACATCGACTGCGTGCGTTGGGGTGATGCCAAGACTGCCTTTGCCAACACAGGCACTGCCACCTATCAGTTTGGTGGCGAAGGCGAGGCCGGCAACTACATCTTCACCTCAACTCCTACGGGCTTCGGTGGCTGGAAGGATCGCTATGCTCACTTCCCCTTCCCTGCTTCCGACGTCAGCAACAATCCGAATCTGAACCAGAATACTGGTTGGTAAATAATTTTGTTAGTAGTGTGTGTTGAGAGAGGGCGTGTCCGATTGGATGCGCCCTCGATTTAATTGTTTTGCAGAATGGACGAAAGATTTGTTCAAAATTGCTACATTTCACACAATTTAGTTGTGTATTTAACTAATTCTTTGTATATTTGCACCCGAAAACAAAAACGACAGAAAACTATGAAACGAATCACGGCAACCCTACTCACACTACTGCTTTCGACTGCCTTCCTGCCCGCCCAGGAACTGCTTCCCTATCAGGACACCACACTGAGCCCCACACGCCGAGCCAACGATCTGCTGCGCCGACTTACGCTCGAAGAGAAAGTGGGACTGATGATGGACCAGTCGCAGCCCGTCGAACGCCTCGGCATCAAGCCCTACCAATGGTGGAACGAAGCCCTGCACGGCGTGGCTCGCAACGGCGTGGCCACCATGTTCCCACAGGCCATCGGACTGGCTGCCACCTTCGACGACACGCTGGTTGAAAAGTGTTTCGACATCGCCAGCACCGAAGCACGCGTCAAGAATCGCCTGGCACGCGAGGAAAGCAACGACAACATCCGTCGCTATCAGGGACTGACCTTCTGGACCCCGAACGTCAACATCTTCCGCGACCCGCGCTGGGGACGCGGACAGGAGACCTATGGCGAGGATCCCTACCTCACCTCACGCATGGGTGTGGCCGTGGTGAAAGGTCTGCAGGGACCCGACGGCAACAAGACGCATGCCTGCGCCAAACATTATGCCGTGCACAGCGGACCCGAATGGAACCGCCACGTCTTCAATGCCGACAACGTCGCACCGCGCGACCTTTGGGAGACCTATCTGCCTGCCTTCAAGGCACTGGTCACCGAGGCCCACGTCAAGGAGGTGATGTGCGCTTACAACCGATTTGAGAACGAGCCCTGCTGCGGTTCGTCACGTCTTCTGACCCAGATATTGCGCAACGAATGGGGCTTCGACGGCCTCGTCACCAGCGACTGCTGGGCCATCAACGACTTCTATACTCCCGGACTTCACCACACCGAGCCCGACACCATCCATGCCGATGCGAAGGCTGTGTGGAGCGGCACAGACCTCGAGTGCGGAGGTTCGTACATTGCTCTGCCTGAAGCCGTTCGACAAGGACTCATCACCGAGGACCGCATCGACCAGTCAGTGTTCCGCCTTTTGAAGGCTCGCTTCGAACTGGGCGAGATGGACCCCTCGACACCCTACGACACCATCCCCGCATCGGTCATTGCCTGCGAAGCCCACAAGCAGGTAAGCCTGCAAGCCGCCCGCGAAGGCATCGTGCTACTAAAGAACGACCCCACAAACCTTTCAAACTCCTCAAACCATTCAAACCTTTCGAAACCTCTCCTTCCCCTCAACCCGAAGCAGACCATTGCCGTGGTCGGACCGAATGCCAACGACAGCGTTATGCTTTGGGGCAACTACAATGGTACTCCCGACCGCACGGTGACCATCCTCGACGGCATCCGCAATTATGTCAAGCCAGGCAAACTCATCTACGAGCAGGGCAGCGACTGCGCTTTCGAGAGCAGTTACTCCAGCCTGATGGCAGTAGGAAAGCACAATGGCAAACCGGGGTGGAGCGCCACCTATTATAATACACCCGACTTCAGCGGCCCTGTTGCAGCAACTGCACAATACACCACTAACCTTCGTCTCTACACTTTCGGCGCTACCGCCTTTGCCGCAGGAGTCAACCTCGAAAACTTCTCGGCACAATTCGCCACCACCGTTCAGTTCGAGAAAGACCAGGAGCTGGAGTTCTCGCTGCAGATGCTCGGCACCTTCGGCCAACTGTATGTCAATGGCGAGATGGTAAAGGAACTGAAAGGCCGCGTGGGCGACAAGGAACCTATGTACCGCCTGCTTTGCAAGGCCGGCAAGCCCTACGAACTGGAACTGCGCTTCTCGACAGGTACGGGCCAATGTGCCTGCATGTTCGACATGGGCCACACCGCCACCTTCGACGACAATGCCCTGCTCCGACGCATCGCCAAAGCCGACGTTGTGGTCTTTGTGGGCGGCATTTCGCCACGTCTGGAGGGTGAAGAGATGCCCGTCAGCGTGGAAGGATTCAAGGGTGGCGACCGCACCGACATCCAGTTGCCACGTGTGCAGCGCGAACTCATCGCCAAGATCCACAAGGCAGGCAAGCGCATCGTCTATGTCAACTGTTCAGGTTCAGCCATCAGTCTCGTTCCCGAGGCAGAGCATTGCGATGCCATGCTGCAGGTGTTCTATCCAGGCCAGTTGGGAGGTCAGGCCGTGGCCGAGACACTCTTCGGCGACAACAATCCTTCGGGCCGTCTGCCTATCACCATCTACAAGGACACCCTGCAACTGCCATCGTTCCTCGACTATCGTATGAAAGGACGCACCTATCGCTATATGGAGCAGCAGCCACAGTTCTGCTTTGGTCATGGCCTTTCGTACACGACCTTTGCCTACGGCGATGCCCGCATCGAGCCAGCCACCCTGCGTGAAGATGGCACGATGAGCGAGGAACGACTGGTGATTCCCGTCACCAACACCGGACTACGTGCCGGCGACGAGGTGGTGCAGCTCTACGTACAGCGCCCCGACGACAAGGAAGGCCCCGTGAAGACGCTGCGTGCATTCCGTCGCATCAACCTTTTGCCAGGCGAGACCAAGGAAGTGGAACTGCCTCTCGACGACGACACCTTCGCCTGGTTCGACAACCATACCGGACGCATGATGAGTCTGAGCGGACGCTACAACCTGCTCTATGGTCCCTCTTCGGCCGACGAAGTGCTCAAGTGCATCGAGGTCACAAGGCCATAAATTCTTATCGGAAGACTCGGAGTAGTCGGAATTCTCGGAGCGCTCTGAATATTCCGAATACTCTGAGTACTCTGAGTACTCTGAATACTCCGAATACTCTGATCCTATAAAAAACTCCCAAAAATATGAAACTCACCACCCCAACCATCCTCGCTGCCATGTTGGCAGCCACAATGACCAGTTGTGCGGACCGCACCGAGCAAGGTGCACCCTACACACGCACCGAAGCCCTTCCCGCAGCCTATTGGGAGCAGAGCATCTGGATTTCAGCAGCAAATGCGCCCGTAGTTACCAAAACTGCTACCGAAGAGGAATACTGCCCGGCAGCTGAAGGCGCCAGCTGGTTTGTGTCGAACCTCAAGAACGAGAAGCGCGTGACGCGTGCCCGCTGGATGACCACTGGTCTGGGTACCTATGTGCTCTTCGTCAACGGGCATGCCATCGGCGACGAATACCTCAAACCTGGCTACACCCACTTTGCCAAGACACGCCGCTCGTTCACCTACGACGTGACCAATGCCTTCCGCACCGATGCAGGAGCCGATAATGTGCTCGCTGCCGAAGTCACCCCAGGCTGGTGGGCCGACAAGATCATCACCCCCGGTGGCACCGAGGGAATGCTGGGCAAGAAGACGGCATTCCGTGCCGTGCTCGAACTGACCTACAGCGACGGCACCACACAATGCCTTGGCACCGACCTTGAGCATTGGA
>JAEEUA010000168.1 GCA_016286775.1 Bacteroidales bacterium | reverse complement strand
CCTATGCCAACATCGATTCGTTCCCCGAAAAGGAGAAGTTCTCGCTCTATACCTTCGACTGGTCCTCGCGCTTCTTCTTTGGCGTCAGATTCTGATGAACTTTCGCTCCAACCTTTGCTTTCGCGCATCGAAGGAAGCAACCCTTCGAACCTTTCAAACCCTTCAACCCTTTCGAACCCCTCTTAACCCTCCCAACCTATGCCCCGGTGGTTCAGACTAATCATCACGTATCTTGAATTTGGCATCCTTCTCGGATACATCTTCTTCATCATTGCCCCTCTGGCAAGGATCTATGCGTGGTTTGGCGATAACGAACGTGTGCGTTACCGTCTGCATCGCCATATCCGCCGATTCTGCCGTTTCTTTGCCTATCACTGTGTGACTGGCGTCAACCCGATTCTGCGCAACCCGCACGAGGAGACATTCAAGAAGCCTGCCCTCATCATTGCCAACCATCAGTCGCTGCTCGATCTTCCTGCTACGTTGATGCTCACCAACCGATTGGTTGTGATGACGGGACAATGGGTGTGGGACAGCAAAATCTACGGCCATGTTGTGCGTTTTGCCGACTTCTTCCCGGCCACGATGCCGATGGAAGAGATGCTGGCGCATATCAGCAAGGTCATGAAGCGCGGCTATTCGGTGCTCATCTTCCCTGAAGGCACCCGCTCGGAAGATTTCCAGGTGCACAAGTTCCGCCGGGGTGCGTTCCATCTTGCCGAACAACTGCGGTGCGACATCGTCCCGGTGACCATCTTCGGGACGGGCTATCTGCTGCCCAAGAAGGACTTTTGCCTGTCGCCAGGGCCCGAGTGCATCGAGATTGGCAAGCGTGTGTCGTTCGACGACGGCGTGATGGGCGAGACGCATGGCGAGCTGACGCGCTACTGGCACAAGTGGTTTGTCGAGAACTATGCCAAACTCGAGGCTGAGTTCCTCCCACAGGTCAAGAAGAGGGATTAAACCCTTCAAACCTCTCGAACCCCTTCTTCCTTTCACCCTCCAGATTTCAATCCTTCGCATAAAGCGGGAAATTTCAATCGAAAACGAAAATTTCCCGCTAATAATTTGTTTGTTTCGAAAAAAACGATTATCTTTGCGGGCAATAAAATTCAAACGTTACGATTCGCTGATTGTTGAATAATAAAAGGATAAAGTTATGAGTTTTCTTGCCGACAAGGTCGTTATGGACGGATTGACCTTTGACGATGTCCTCCTCGTCCCACAGTATAGTGAGGTGTTGCCACGCACCGTGGATTTGAGCACCAAGTTTTCACGCAATATCAAGCTTAATGTTCCCATTGTCTCGGCTGCCATGGATACGGTGACCGAGGCCAAGATGGCTATTGCCATGGCTCGCGAAGGCGGCATCGGTGTAATCCATAAGAACATGGACATCGAGGCACAGGCCCATCAGGTCAGCCAGGTGAAGCGTGCCGAGAACGGCATGATCTATGCCCCCATCTGCACCACTCCCAATGCCACTGTGCGAGACGTGTTGTCGCTGATGGCCGAATATCATATCGGCGGCATTCCTGTTGTGGTGGGTGACAACCATCGTCTCGTGGGTATCGTTACTAATCGCGATCTTCGTTTCCAGAAGGACGTGAACCGTCAGATTTCGGAAGTAATGACCACCGAGAACCTGGTGACCACCACTGTTGGTACTACATTGGCCCAAGCGGAGGACATCCTTCAGGAGCATAAGATTGAGAAGCTTCCAGTGGTGGATGTCGAGGGGCGTCTGGTCGGCCTGATCACATACAAGGATATCACCAAGGCCAAGGACAAGCCGTTGGCCTGCAAGGACGACAGGGGTCGCCTTCGTGTGGCTGCTGGTGTCGGTGTCACGGGAGACGTGATGGATCGTGTGGCCGCTCTTGTTGAGGCTGGTGTCGATGCTGTTGTGGTCGATACGGCCCATGGCCATTCGAAGGGTGTTGCCACAGTTCTGGAGAAGATTAAATCGACCTATGACTGCATCGATGTCGTGGTAGGTAATATTGCTACGGGTGAGGCTGCCCGTTATCTGGCCGATGCTGGGGCTGACTCGGTGAAGGTCGGCATTGGCCCAGGCTCCATCTGCACTACACGCATCGTGGCTGGCATTGGTGTGCCGCAGCTTTCGGCCGTCTATGATGTTGCCAAGGCACTGCGAGGCACCGACATCCCCCTGATTGCCGATGGTGGCATTCGTTATTCGGGCGATATCGTCAAGGCCATTGCAGCAGGCGGTTATTGCGTGATGCTCGGTGGACTACTTGCCGGCGTCGAGGAGTCTCCCGGCGAGACCATCCTCTTCAACGGACGTAAGTTCAAGGGCTATCGTGGCATGGGTTCGCTCGATGCCATGCAGGCTGGTTCAAAGGATCGCTACTTCCAGTCGGGCGAGGCCGATGTCAAGAAACTCGTTCCCGAAGGCATCGTGAGCCGCGTTCCCTACAAGGGCAATGTCAACGAGGTGATCTACCAGATGGTGGGCGGTCTGCGTGCCGGTATGGGCTATTGCGGTGCCAAGGACATCCCGACGCTCCATGCAACCTCGAAGTTCACACGCATTACCAATGCCGGCATCCTTGAGTCGCATCCACACGATGTAACTATCACCAAGGAGGCTCCCAACTATAGCCGCGGAGAGTAATTCCCGATTCCGACATTTGGCCTTTGTGGCCCCTAATACGAACTGAAAGCCCTTCTCTCTGTACGGAGGGAAGGGCTTCTACCTTTCAAGATTCGAACATGAAAAAACAAACCGCTTTCTTTTTGCTTCTTGCCTTTCTGCTTCTACCTTTCAAGCAGGATAATCGGGCAAATGCCCAGACCCACGAGGTGCTCATCACCACCAATATGGGCAACATGAGGATCATGCTCTACGACGACTGTCCGCGCACGGTGAACAACTTCCTGAAAAAGGTGCGTGCCGGCTACTACGACGATTCGCTCTTCGGCCGCGTGATGCCGACCTTCATGATACAGGGAGGTGCTCCCGACTCGAAGACCGCGCTGCCTGGACAGAGTATCGGATGGGGCGACATGAGCGAGGAGATTCCTGCCGAGATTCGCAAGAACCACGTGCCGAAGAAGGGTGCACTCTGCGCCCCTCATCGCGAGGGTGTAGTCAACTCCGACATGTCGATGTTCTTCATTGTCGATGGCTACGTGATGAGTGAGGCTACGTTGAACAACTGGGAGAAGACGCACAATGCTTCAGCCCGCAAGGCTGCCCAGCGCAAGGTGATGACTCAAGCCAAGAAGGATTCGCTTGCCCTGCTGAAGACCACCAGCATTGCCGAGTACAACAAGCTGGCCCGTCAGATTAATCACGACATCGACAGCATCGCACGCACGATGCCGGGTACCCGTTTCTTCACCCCCGAAGAGCGTGAGGCCTACAGTACGGTGGGTGGCGCCTATCATATCTACGGTGAATACACCTGCTTTGGCGAGGTAGTCGAGGGACTGGATGTCATCTCGAAGATCGCAGCCCTCGAAAGCAATGCGGTCAATCGTCCGAAGACTGATGTCCGCATGAAGATTCGCGTCATCAAGTGATCAGGCTGCCACGTTGAACTCGGCATTTGCCGAAGTCTTCTGTAGCTCGCGGTTCTGACGGGCAGCACGGGTGAGGCTGGTGGAGCGACGCGGCTGGCGATTCATTGTGTCCATCAGATACGAGAACAGGCCTGCTCCGGCGATGAGCAGAAGACCCAGGATGACATTCATGCCCGACAGGATGAGGTCGAGGACTACCATTGCGGCAATGACAAGGATGATTGCAAGCTTCTTCATATTGTTCGTGTTTTAGTGGTTGATAATTTTGTTTTGACGCTGCAAAGATAGGAGGCAGGTGTTACCGATATTGGTACACCCTCTCTTAAAAAAAGTTAAAGAAACGTTTTTTTATGGAAAATCGACGTTTTCGCAACGGGATGTGGCTGGTGAATACGCTGTTGAACTACAAAAAGCTCAACCGAGAGGAACTGAACAACCTGTGGATACACAATACGGACCTGAGTGGGGGAGAAGAGCTGACGCGCCATCAGCTGGTGCGTGCCATCAGTTCGGCCTTCGATGTCCTGGGAGTCTCCATCGAATGTGATGTGAAGGACTCCTATCGCTACTACATTTCGGGCAACGAAAGCCTCAAGGCAACGGAGTGGTTGGTGTCATCGTTTTCCATCAACCAGCTAATAAATGAGGGCAGCGAACTTCGCAATCGTATCCTGCTCGAAGAGATTCCGTCCGGACAGTTTTTCCTTCCCACTATCATCGAGGCGATGCGGAAGGGTAAGGCCTTGGAGCTTGATTACAAGAAGTTTGCCGACAGCGAACCCTACACCTGTTTTCTCGAACCCTATTGTGTAAAGCTGTCCCATCAGCGCTGGTATCTGCTGGCTCGCAAGAATCATCGTTCGGCGCTGCAGGTCTTTGCCCTCGACCGCATGCAGCAGCTTCGAATCCTGGAGGAGGTCGATTTCGTGATGCCAGACTACTTCAAACCTCAGGAGCACTTTGCCCATTGTCTGGGTGTCTATCGGCCTGACGATTCGATTGTCGAAGCCATTCGTCTCAAGGTGGATCTCTTCTGGCGCGATTATTTCCGGACACTGCCCCTCCACGCTTCGCAGCAAGAGGTGGAGACGCATGCCGACTACAGCATCTTTGGCTATGACCTTGCCGTTTCGCCCGATCTGGTCAACCAGCTGCTCGAATATGGCCCCAGTGTAGAAGTCTTGTCACCGAAATCACTCCGCGATAAGATGCGGGACATCACCATCCGGATGGCTTCGATCTACAATCGCGAAGAATAGCAGCTCTAGATGTTCTAGAAGTTCTAGGAACTCTAGATATTCAAGAAACTTTAGATAATTTAGAAGGAAATAATCCCCTAAATACTATCTCATCATGAAACATTCCTTAATCCTAATTCCTCTCTTTTCGATCCTCGTGTCTTCCAGTGCCCTGGCTAACAAGTTCATCGGCATCCAGGTGGTTGACAAGGATTATCTGATGCTCCATTTCCGCGATGGAGAAGTACATTACCGCGACGATGCTACGGGTCCGAGTGCCTTCTTGGGCCACAGTTTTGCCGATGGCGACGATACGCTGCTCGTCTTCGGTCCACGACTCGATGCTGATCTTGCTTCACAGACTGCGTTATGGCAGATCTCTTCGCCCGATGACAAGACGTTCCAGACATGTCCGCCACTGAACGTCTATCGCAAGAGCAAGCCCATGAATATGGACCATACGCTGACTACAGAGTTAGACCATTGGCTCTTCCTCAAGCTGCCTCAGTCCATGCGCCAGGGCTGTACCTATCAGGTCAATATCCCTGCCAGTCTGGGTTCCGACCAGGCGACAGCTACGGTGAAGTATGATATCTGGTCGTCGCAGTCCGAGGCAGTCCATGTCAACATCATGGGTTATAGTCCCACCGAAATGACCAAGGCTGCCGACCTCTATATGTGGCTGGGCGATGGCGGCCAGCGTGACTACAAGGCTTTCGAGGGCAAGAAGGTCTGGCTCTATAATGTCAATTCGGGCAAAAAACTGAAGGCTGGGACCGTTCGCTTCTGGCTGCCTTCTACCGCTTCCACCAATGAGGCAGGAAAGAAGAACCTTGTTGGCACCGA
The DNA here is from genome assembly GCA_016286775.1 of Bacteroidales bacterium. Taxonomy (GTDB): domain Bacteria; phylum Bacteroidota; class Bacteroidia; order Bacteroidales; family UBA3663; genus Liminaster. The sequence goes on along the minus strand of JAEEUA010000168.1, from coordinate 2,082 downwards.
TGTATGGAATGTCGATTTCAAAGCTGCTGTTCCAGGACGCTATCGCCTTGTTGTCGAGGATGTTGGCTGCAGCATGGACTTCGACATCAGTTCGGAGGTTTATTATCAGCCTTATCGCTATTCGCTTCGTGGATACTATTATATGCGCTTGGGTGAGCCCATCGACCCCGAACACGTCAATCCTGTTCCTCGTCAGCCGCAGTTTATTCCCGAAGTCGATCCAAAGGGTTTCACCATCTACAAGACCGACTTCCAGCCTTGGGATCCCGATTGGAGGGCACTGCGCACAGACGTTTGGGACGAACCGCACTTCAAGCCGGCTCTTACCTCCATCTTCTGGAAGCACCGCCTGCCGGGCAATCCTGTGGCCATCGACGTCAAGGGCGGTCATTCCGATGCCTTTGACTGGGATCGTCATTTGGCCCATGTCTCGAACATCTACGACCTGCTGCTGCCCTATATCTTCACGGGAGGACGACTTTCGGAGGATAACTTAGGAATCCGCGAAAGCGGCAACGGCCTGCCCGACTTGATTGACGAGGCTCGCAACGAGGTGGATTTCTTCCTGAGCATACGTGATGGCGAGGCCTATTCGCAGGGCGTTACCAATCCTTCATCCGAATGGACCATCATGTTCCAGGCCGGCTGTACCACGATGGCTGCTTGGGCCAATGCTGCCAACTGCGCCATCACAGCCGAGGCTCTCCGCATCCAGGGCAATGACTCGCTCTGCAGCTATTATACCCAGGAGGCAATCCGGGCATTTCGCTTTGCTTCGCGCCAGGAGAACTCGATGCTTGACGAGAAGCAGGACATCGGTAGCATCAGCATGCGCGGACGCGACTTCCGCCAAATGGCGGCTGCCTTCCTCTACAATGTCACGGGAGAACGCGAATGGGAGGATATCCTGGCCGAGGAGAGCATGATCAAGACAGGCGAAACGCCACTCTTCAACAAGGGGCGTCAAGGTCTCTTCGAGGCCAATGTCACCAACGTCTTCAAGGAGGGCGAGGTAGGTTACTTCCAATACTACGCGGCAGCTGCCTATCTGTGCTGTCCCCGCGAGCGCCATTATCCCGAGCTTTATGCCAATATGAAGTCGAGCGTCAACCATCATGCCGATTCCTATAATGTCCAGTTCGTCGATCAGCGTCCTTCGCGTCGCGCTGCCAACGATGCACGCTGGCAGACTTCGCAGAACCTTCATCTCGTCGTCTTGGCGCATGCTATTGCCGATACGAAGGCGCGCCGTCAGCAGCTCGAACGTGCACTCTATATCGAGGCAGGCTGGGCATTGGGTCGCAATCCTGGCAACATCGTCGAGATGACAGGCCTTGGCGAACGTCACTTGACCGATGTCTATACCACCGGACGCAACGATGGAACACCGGAGTCTCATCCAGGACAGACCCCCTTCAATGGCACCGAGGTATGGTCACCCGGAAATGGCGGTGATGCACGCATCCTGCTCGACCGCTGCTATCCCTCGTGGTCGGAAAATTGGCCTCGTCAGGAGTCCTTCTTCAACCAGCGCTATATGTGGGTCAATGGCGAGTTCACGCCACGTGAGACGATGCGCGGCAAGATGATGCTCCTCGCTTACCTCTACGGGATAAGATAAAGGCTGTGGACAATGGCCTGATACCCGCTATCTCCACTTCTTGAGAATGGATCCAAGATACATCCGCCATAATGATGAAGCCCAGACCAATTACGTCTGGGCTTCATCTGTTTCGGTTTTTATTCAGGCAACTGCCCGAATATTCTTTGTCGGACTGATGGGGAAAAATGCAAAGGAATCAGGATTTCCAAAGTCCATGAAGATTGCAGAACTCACGTGCATAGACTTCCTTGGCATCGTTCTTGAATTCGGCAAAGGGCTGGTCTTGTGGGGTGAGATGCTGGCGAAGCACACCATTTTCCGTTACGAGTTCGATCCACTGGATGTAGTGGGCCTCGGTCATCGGATGATCTACTGAACCTACCCTGACACGATAGCCATCAGCGGTCTTTTCGACCACAGGTACATGCTTTTCCTTGGCGCCATCGGTGGTGTTCTCTTTTAGTAGCTGCATGGGTTTG
>JAEEUA010000167.1 GCA_016286775.1 Bacteroidales bacterium | reverse complement strand
GCAGGCGCAAAACAACCCCTATATCCCCGCCGTCGATGAATATGTCCCCGCTCCCGGACAATTCATCAACACGATGCCCGCTTATGAGGAAGGCGACGATGCTGCTTCGATGGCGCAAAAATGCACCGAATATCTTGCCAACGATGCCGGTAGGACGGTTTGTTTGGGCGCTTGGGGCGGTTACATCACCTTCCATTTCGACCATCCCGTAGTGAATGTTGTGTGCGCAATGGACCTCTACATCAAGGGCAACGCGCATTCGGGCAACGCCGAAGCGGGCATCGTGATGGTCAGCCAGGATGAAAACGGTAATGGTTTGCCCGACGACTCGTGGTACGAATTGAGAGGCAGTGCCGACGAGGATTTCTTCGGCGTCCGCTACGACTACGAATTGGAGTATTCAAGGTTAGGCGATTCGCTCGATATCGCCTGGTCAAACAATCTGGGTAACGCCGGTTTCATCAACCGAAATCCCTTCCATACGCAGGATTATTTCCCCGCCTGGCTGGAGTCGCCGCTCACCTTCACGGGCACGCTCCTTCCCGACAATGCCACCGACACCAGCGGAAACGGCAGCTATTGGGTACTCGAACCCTTTCGCTTTGGCTATGCCGACAATCTACCCAATACGGATACCCTCGGCTGTTCGTTCAACCTCGATTGGGCGGTAGAACCGCTTTCGCGCAAGGCTGTTTCGCTATCGCACGCCGATTTTGTCCGCGTCTATACCGCCCTTCATCAGGATTGTGGTTGGATAGGCGAAACCTCGACCGAGATTTCGGGTGCTGAGGACCTTCACCCCGACGCTTTACCCGCTGCCACCAATTCGGTTTCGCTCACTCGAAACGAGAAGGGTGCTGCCTTCGACCTCTTCGGGCGACGATTAGCTCCCGAACAAGGCGGTTTCGTGGTTCGGGAGAGAAAGCTGATTCTAAGAAGATAGTCAGAAATTGTATTTCCTATAGTTTCTATAGTTCCTATAGTTCCCATAGTTCCTATAGTACCCATAGTTCCTATAACCACTATTAAATATCAAAAAACCTATGAAAAAGTTCTACATCAGTTTGCTATGTGCTGCCATGGCCAGCACAATGAGTTTTGCACAAAGTGTTGCCGATTTCGAGGATTTGAATCTTCCGACCGAAAGCTTTTGGAATGGCGCTGACGGCTCAGGTTCGTTCACGAGCGGCGACTACACCTTCGGGAACAACTTCACCGACTGGGGCGAGTACGGCACCTCGTGGGATGGTTTTGCCTACTCAACGATGACTGCAACGACCTACGCCTCGCTAGATGACCAATACAACAGCTGCGTTGGACATGGCGCTGAAGATAGCAAAACATTTGCCGTTTTCTTCTACAATTCCTATGCTGCAAATACGCCAGCGGTCGCTCGGAAGGATGGCTCTTCGTTCAAACTCAACGCCTGCCGTGTCACCAATTCCGCCTATGCCTACACTTCGATGAAGGAAGGCGATGACTACGCCAAGAAGTTTGGCGATGACGACTGGTTCCTCCTGACGGCCACCGGATACCTGAACGGCGAGAAGGTTGGTACAGCAGAGTATTACCTGGCACAAAACGGGAAGATTTTGGATACTTGGGAAATCTTTGACCTTTCGGAGATGGGTACGGTGGATCGCGTAGAGTTCAGCCTTTCGAGCAGCGACAATGGCGAATGGGGCATGAATACGCCTGCCTATTTCTGTCTGGACAACTTCAACGAAGAATTGACGATTGATGGCGTCAATCAGATCAAGAGCAATGAGACAGCAGCTCCCGCGTTCGACCTGCAGGGACGTCCGGTTTCCGAGGACAGAGGTTTCCTGATTCGGAATGGCAAGGTTGTAAAGGTCGTTGACTGAAGCGCTGATTATGCCCAAATTGCCGAAGAATGAAGTTTTTTCAAAAGAAAATAATTCTTTTGCTTAAACCATTCCCAGTAACTATAGTCAAATTTTATTGAATTACCTTAATACTATAAGTTTAAAACAAGCCATTATGAAACATTTGTATTTGTCATTTCTGTTCCTGTTGGCTTTTTCGGCATGCAGTACTACAGCTGAAAAAGAAAATCCCGTGTTAACCATCGAAGGTGGCCAGATTCAAGGTGTTGTTGCTGACGATCATCCCGATGTTTATGTCTATCGCGGCATTCCGTACGCTGCTCCTCCCATCAAGGAGAATCGTTGGAAGGCCCCGCAACCCGTCGTACCCTGGACGGGCGTGAAGATTTGCGATACCTTCGGCCATCCCAGCTACCAGGCCATCCAGTATCCCGGCGGTTACTACACCGAATGGGGATATGGTGACGAGGCTCCCTTCAGCGAGGATTGCCTGTATGTGAATGTCTGGACGAAGGCGCCCGGCCAGGTTGACAAGAAGCTGCCGGTTGCCCTTTGGATTCACGGCGGCGGCTATCGCGAAGGCTGGGGCTCGGAACCCGAATTTGACGGCCAGGAATGGGGTGCCAAGGACGTGGTGCTCGTTTCGTGCAACTACCGTCTGGGTATCTTCGGCTTCCTCAACCATCCCGCTTTGGTTGAAGAGAATCCCAACCACGTTTCGGGCAACTACGGTATTCTCGACCAGATTGAGGCCCTGAAATGGATCAAGAAGAACATCGCACAGTTTGGCGGCGACCCCGACAACGTGACTATCTTCGGACAAAGTGCCGGCGGCGGCAGCGTGCGCACCCTCTGCGAATCGCCTCTGGCTCGTGGCTTGTTCCACAAGGCCGTCATCATGAGTGCCGGTGGTCTTACCATACCTAACCCCGATGGCACTGGCGTGATACCTGGTCGTTATAGCGGCGGCACTCCCGAGGATGCGGCTGCCCTTTCGAAGAAGATTTTCGACTGGGGAGGATTGACCGACCTCGAGAAAATGCGTGCAGCTTCTACCGAAACTGTCTTCGCCTTACCCAACATCTACGGACAAGCTACCGGCAACCCGACCTTCTTCCGGTTGATGCCTTTGGTTGACGGCTACGTGAGCGCCAAGACTTTTGACGATGCTACCCGCGAAGGCACCCTGGCCGACGTGCCCTATATGATTGGCTACACGCTCAACGATATGGGCGACATGAGCGGCGGAATTGCCGAATTCTGCAAGGTTCGCCAGAGCAAGGGCGGCAAGGCATGGGCCTACGAGTTTGCACGTCCATTGCCCGACGACGGCTCTCATCCCGAAGTGACGGTTCGTCTCAAGGGCGCTTTCCATTCGTCCGACCTCTGGTTTGTCTTCAAGTCGCTCAAGCATTGCTGGCGTCCCTGGACAAAGGGCGACTGGGACCTTTCGGAGAAGATGCTGACAGCATGGACGAACTTTGCCAAGTACAGCGACCCCAACGGAGCCAATGGCGGCGATTGGGCGCCCTGCACCACCGAGAACCCCAACTTCATGGTGTTCAAGCTCGACGAAAATGACGTAGAGGCCTCCCGCTTCGGCGAACCCGAAAAGCCCACAACTCCCAGTGTCAACCCATTTGAAGCACCTAAAAAATAAAGGGGAATGAGGAAAATTCCCGTCATACTCACATTGTCTTTAACCCTGTTGCTGCTGTTGGGATGTCGTACCTCTCAACGGCAGCAGCAGGATGTCAAGATCAACGGCAAGGGATTCGGCATCGATTATGCGGAACTTCTCGTCATGGAGGAACTCGACCACGGCAGAACCCTTTGCCGCATCCTGGACCCCTGGCGTACCGGAAGGATCATGGTTCAGTACCTGCTTGTACCCAAGAATGATGCCGGGTGGAATGCGGAAGCCGAGGAAGCGATGACGATGAAGTACGGCGAGTCCGTAGTCGTTCGCACACCCTTGGAACGAATGACTATCACCACTTCGTGCCACATCTGGCTCCTGTCGCAGCTGGATGCGCTCGGCAGCGTCGCTATCCTTTGCGACTCCGTGTTCATCAACGCTTCGAATGTCAAGGCGTGGATGCGCTCCCGGAAGCCGAATGGCGAAGCGATGGTACTGGATGGAGGCACTTCGTCCAAGCCCAACATCGAAGTGCTCATGGCGGGAAATACCGATGCCCTCTGGTTCAGCCCCTTCGAAAATGCGACCTTGGGGAATCTCGACCGCCTGCCCGTTCCCATTGTCTATTGCGCGGAATATATGGAGAACTCTCCTTTGGCTCGTGCCGAATGGATGAAGTTCTATGGCCGCCTCGTCGGTCGTGCCCAGAAGGCCGATTCGCTCTTTGCTGCCGTTGCCAATCGCTACGAAAAGCTTTCGAAGAACGCCCAGAACGGGAAGAAGATCCTGGTGGATTTGCCCTATGGAGCCACGTGGTATGTGCCGGGAGGGTGCAGCAATTCCGCTCAACTTTATGCCGATGCGGGCTTTGTCTATCCTTGGGCGGACGACAAGCATTCGGGCAGCCTTTCGCTCAGCAAGGAAGCCGTGCTTGCCAAGGCGCAGGATTGCGACATCTGGTATATCCGCTACATGGACTCCCAGAAGGATTGGACACTCGACGACTTCAGACGCCAGAATACCTTTTTCGACAAGTTCAAGGCCGCACAGGAAGGCGATGTGTGGGGATGCAATACGGCGTATTCCGACTTCTTCGACATCACCTCCTTCCGCCCCGACTCCCTGCTCGAAAGCTTCATCAAGGGCGATGGGGCGTTCTATCGGAAAATAACGAAAAGCAGATAACCATGCGAACCCGCTCAGTAATCCTCCTACTCACCTTGCTCAATGCATTAGCCGTGGCAGCCAATATCTGCTACGGCTCTATTCATATCCCCTTTGCAGAACTGCTTGATGAGCGTTGGCATTTCATCGTGTGGGAAAGCCGTCTGCCAGCTGCCCTGACTGCCCTTCTGACGGGAGCAGCCTTAGCTGCTTGTGGTTTATTGCTGCAGAGCTATTTCCGCAATCCTTTGGCAGGACCGTCGATATTGGGCATCACCAGCGGAGCGAATCTGATGGTAGCTCTGGTGACCTTGGGCGGTTTGCGCTGGAATATCGCGTGGAATTCCTCGTTCGAGATGAAAGGTGCGGTAGTCTTTGCCGCTTTTGTGGGGGCTTTTCTGGTGCTTGCTCTGCTCCTCTTCTTAGGTCGTATCGTCCGGAGCCAGGTCACCCTGCTCATCATCGGCATCCTGCTGAGCTATCTCACTTCGGCGCTCATCACCCTGCTGGGATACTATGCTTCGGCACAGGGCTTCCAGCAGCTGATGCTTTGGGGAATGGGTGATTTCAGTAGTGTGAGTGTGACCGAACTGCCGGGCTTTATCGGGTTGATACTTGTAGGTCTTTTTGTCTCCTTCCTCCTGATCAAGCCGCTCAACGGCTGGATGCAGGGCGAAAGATATGCCATGAACCTGGGTGTGGACCTCAAGCGGACGCGTATCCTTGTGCTCGGCGTGACGGGCCTCCTGGCGGCTGTCACTACGGCATGGTGTGGGCCGATTGCCTTCGTCGGATTGTCGATGCCGCATGTGGCCAGGATGCTGCTCAAGACCGACGACCACGGCAAGCTGCTGCCCGTCACGATTCTTTTGGGAGGCCTTTGCTGTTCGCTCTGCCTCGGTCTCAGTACCTTGCCCGATGGAGGGACGCTTCTCCCCATCAATGCGCTGACTCCGCTCTTCGGCGTGCCTGTAATCATTTATGTCCTGCTAAAAAAGTAGTCCGAAATGACAAAATCGGGCAAAAAAAGGGCAAACTTGTAAGGAATTTTCATTTTTAAGGGTATTTTGGCGATGCGAACGTTATTTTTACTATCTTTGCGCATCAAAAATAACAAAATACCCGATTTATGGCAGGTTTTTTTGGTACCGTATCGTCTGAACCTTGTGTGACTGACGTCTTTTACGGAACTGACTACAATTCACACCTCGGCACCCGTCGTGCTGGTATGGTGACTTATGATCCCGAACTTGGTTTCAAGCGTTCGATTCACAGTCTTGAGAGTACTTATTTCCGCACCAAGTTCGAAGATGAACTACCCAAGTTCAAAGGAAACTCCGGCATCGGCATTATCAGCGATACAGATGCCCAACCCCAGCTCTTCAATTCTCATTTAGGACGTTTTGCCATCTGCACGGTCGCTAAGATCAACAACATTGAGGAGATTACAAAGAAACTACTTGACGAAGGCAAACATCTCACCGAATTTTCTTCAGGACGCATCAACCAGACAGAGGTCATCGGCCTCCTGATTGTCAAGGGAAGAACCTTTGTGGAAGGTATCGAAAACGTCTTCCGTGAAGTACGAGGCTCCTGCTCGATGATCATCCTTACCGAAAACGGCATCATAACTGCTCGTGACTCCTGGGGCCGCACCCCAGTGATTATCGGCAAGAAGGAAGGTGCTTACGCCATCACTTCCGAAACCACCGCTTTCCCGAATCTCGGCTACGAAGTCGATAAATTCCTGGGAGCCGGCGAGATCGTGAAGGTCACGAAGGACGGCTACGAGGTGCTGCGCAAACCGAACCGCCGCATGCAGATCTGCTCGTTTCTTTGGATATACTATGGCTTCCCCACCAGCGACTACGAGAACCGCAATACCGAAGCTGTTCGCAACGCCTGCGGTTTCGCGATGGGTAAGGAAGATGATGCCGTTGTCGATTGTGCCTGCGGTATTCCCGATTCAGGTATCGGCATGGCTATTGGTTACGCGGCCGGACATGGTTGCCCCTATATGCGTGCCGTGTCGAAATACACGCCCACATGGCCACGCTCTTTCACCCCCGCCAATCAGGAAATGCGCAACCTGGTGGCCAAGATGAAGCTTATCCAGAACAAGACCATCCTCAAGGGCAAGAAGGTGCTCTTCTGCGACGATTCCATCGTGCGAGGCACCCAGCTGCGTGACAATACCGCCTGCCTGTTCGATGCGGGTGCCAAGGAGGTTCATATGCGCATCGCCTGTCCCCCGCTTGTCTATGGATGCAAGTTCGTCAACTTCACCTCTTCGAAGAGCGACATGGAACTGATCACCCGACGCATCATCGCCGAGCTTGAAGGTCCCGAAGCCGCCATGGACCCCGAACGCGTCAAAGCTTACGCCACCACCGATTCGCCGGAATATAAGCTCATGGTCAAGACCATCCAGGACCGTTTCCACCTTACTTCGCTGAAGTTCACCAAGATGGAAACCCTGATTGAGGCCATCGGACTTCCCAAGGAACAGGTTTGCACCCATTGCTTCGACGGCAGTTCCGCCCACACGCTTCAGGAGGCCAACCTCGACAACGGCGAACAACTCTATGTCTTTGAGGCGCATCATTATTGATCCTTCATTGGGGACTCAAAATAAAGGGCACGGCCATTGCGGTCGCGCCCTTTATATATTTGGTGTTTGTTCGGTACACGGTATTCCGGTATCACGGTATCACGGTATTCCGGTATCACGACATCACGGTATTCCGGTATACCGGTATCACGGTATATCGTTATTTCGAAAATCGCCATTTCGTCATTTCGAAAAAACGAATATACCCGAAAAAAACTACTCCTCAAGCAGATTGTCCGCCAGCGATTCGATGACAGTTCCGTTGACCTTGAGGTTGTCGAAGTGAATATCGCGATAGTGGCCTTCTGTCCAAATCAGGCTGTCACAGAGGTTACCGCGCTTGCCGCCCTTGACACCCGACCAGTCGCAATCTTTCACGTTGACGTCGTAGATGTTGCAGCAGTCGTCAAGGCCATTGAGTACCACGGCATATTGGCTCTCCTTGCAGACGACGTTTCGGAGGTTGACATTG
>JAEEUA010000166.1 GCA_016286775.1 Bacteroidales bacterium | reverse complement strand
ATGACATTACCCAGCACCTCTACGAGAAAAGGGAATACAAGATTGACCCGTTTGAGATCAAGTCCTACCGGCTGCTTGCTGACCAGCTGGCGATTGCCGAGCACTATGCAAATCTGTTCTCGCGCAAGGACATCGAGCTGATCACGAATGACTGGCTGCGCAACCAGGACCATGAGTCGATTGAGAACAAGCTGAACTTCCTGAAGAATATCCTGTGCCAACGAATGGGCGCCGATTCGATTCGCTATGATGCGGAGCGACACACCGACCCGCCCAAGCTCTTCCTCGACAAGGGCAAGGAGAGCATCATCAGCAAGTATTACCGCAAGAACAGCATCTGGCGGCACGAGAAGGAGTTCCGCATCACCTGCTCCCTGGGTGGCATGAAGCTCATCAAGCTATGTTCGCCCAACTGGATCAAGAGCATCCATCTGGGCTGCTTCATGGACCGATTCCGCATGCTTCAGATTGCCTACCTCCTCTACGAGCAGCAGCTCACTGACATCCCCGTTTACAGGATGTACAAGAACAACCAGCAGGGTCTGAGCCGAGTCAAAGTCGAACTGTCAAGGCTCCAGGATTCGTTTGCGAAGATTGACAGGGAGATGGATGCCGTGTTTGAGGCGCAGAATTGTTCGCAGGAATAATTTGTGTTATTAATGGTATATATGAAAACGAATGCTCTTTTGCTATGCTTTGTGTGTTTGTCGCTCGGTTGCAATACTGACAACAAGAACGCGACAACTGATGTGCAACCTGCTGAAGAAGAGGTCTGCCAGGAAGAACCCGAGACTGTTCTGAGGATGGATACAATGGGGTTGATTGTCCTTTATCCGCAATACTCGTCAATTGACCTCGTTTGCGGAGATATGCCCTCGAAGGATGACACCAGGGTGATTCTATTTGCTGAAGCTTCCTATACTGGCCAGTGTCTGGACACTTTTCAGCATTTCAACGTAGCTGGGGATCATGTTTCGGCTGGAATTCGATACAAATGGTATCCCTGCAAACGGAATACGGGTGCATTTGTGTATTATAACGACTCGTGGAAGTTCTGTCATAAAGTCTATTCGAATGAACTGGACAGCGCTGCGCTCCATGGAGGTGCCGGCTTTGGACAGGAACTGATGATCTACAAAGGCAAACTGGTTCCGATAGCACGAAAAGACGGCAACCAGAATCAGTTTCGTGCCTTATGCAACCATGATGGCAAATTGTGTATCGTCGAGTCGGATGGTTTTGTCCGTTTCGGCGACTTCAAGAAGAGCCTCCTTGATTTCGGCATTTCGGATGCCATCTACCTCGACATGGGTCCCGGATGGAACCATGCGTGGTATCGGGATAAAGGGGAAATCGTCGAGCTGCATCCCAAGGAACATGACTTTTGTACGAACTGGATAACATTCTTTGAACCATGATTTGCGCCAAGATAAAATGAAACGGATACGACAGAAACTTGACAAGATGCTCTTCGAAGGTCAGGGACAGCAGCTGCTGTGGCTCTCCGTGACCAGTGTGGTTGTGCTCCTGATTCTGCTCCTGATCGGCTGGATGTTCGAAGGGATGAAATGGCAGTCGATTGTGGCGCTCTTCATGGACCCCGGCAACTTCGACAGCCCGGAAGGCCACGACATCTTCCGAATCGCTACGGCCCTGCTGGGTGCGTTCTTCTTCTCCACCCTGCTCATCTCGGTCTTTACCAACATCTTCGAAAACATTTCGTCGTCGTACAAGAAGGGCGAATCAATCTATTCGTTCAAGAACCATATCCTGATTGTCGGCAGCGCCCGTCCGCTGAAGAGCATGCTGTGCGCCATTCGCGACAACAGCGACCTGCAGCGCAAGAGCATCCTGGTGATGACGGCCTCGAACGTGGAAACCCTTCGTTCGAAGATGGAGATCCAGCTGGCCGACCCGGCGTTCTTCGATCGGATCAGCTTCTTCCACCGCGAACGGAATTATCTGAAGTACCTGAAGGAGGCATGCGCGGACAAGGCTTCGATGATCTACGTGATTGGCGAAGACGGGGAGCCTGCGCACGATGCCCTGAACATCCATTGCCTGAACCTGCTCGAGGAACTGTGCGGCAACGAGGGCGCGGTGATTCCCTGCTACCTGATCATGGAAAAGCATTTCACCCTCCGGCTCTTCAACTACATGAGCAGCAAGAAGGCCTCCCGTCTGAATGTCGAGGTGATCAACGAATCGGACTATGCCGTGGAGCAGCTGCTGAAGGAATCGGAGTTCCTGCCTGCCTTCAGGGCGGACGATGAGCGCCGACTGCACCTGGTCATCTGCGGCAGTTCCCTCCTTTCGCATTCCTTTGCCACCATCGCTGCCCAGATCTGCCACTACCCCAACTTTGCGGGTTCGAAGACACGGACCCGGTTCTCGCTGATCGGGTTTGACGAGCGGGACAGAGACTCTTTCCTGGCCAGCTACAGGAACCTGTTCGACCTCAGCCATTTCCGCTACGTGACGACGAAAGGTACCGCCGAAACCCCTCCTCGAAGCGAATTCGGCGACTTCCTGGACATCGAATGGGAGTTCATCAAGGAACCGCTGATGTCGCCTTCGGTTAATGCGCTCCTCGAGAAATGGGCAACGGACCCGAAGGAGGCCCTGGTTCTGGCGATGTGCTACCTCGATGACGAAACCAACACCTTCATGTCGCTTCACCTGCCCAAGGCGGTCTATGAGTCGGGCACCCACATTGCCGTCCATCAGAACGACTCGTCGGAGATGATGGACCTGGCGAACACCACCGGGATGTTCGGCAAGGTGTTCATTTTCGGCAATGCCCACCCGGGCGAGGACCTGCTGTTCCTGAACCGCTCGTCGATGGGCAAGCGCGTGAACCGCGTCTATGACTCGGCCTACGGCAATCCGCCTGCCAAGGATGAGGAGGAGGCCTGGAGAAGGCTCCCTTATGCACACAAGCAGTCGAGCATCATCAGTGCCAACTCCATCCCGCTGAAACTGCGCTGTTTCGACATCGAGCCGACCGAGAAGGATATTCGCGGACTCTCCGACGAGCAGCTGGCCTGCCTTTCGGAGGTGGAGCATCGCCGCTGGATGGCCACCCAGCTGCTGATGGGCTACTATGCCGCCCCCTCAGAGCAGCGCAAGGACCGTTCCCACTTCAAGGAACTGAAGACCAAAAAATTCATTCACCTGGACATCGCCCCCTACGACGAACTGCCCGAGGAAGAAAAGAAGGACACACTCATCATGAACAATATCCCCTACATCATGACGGGGAAATAATCTAAGAGATAATAAAGGAATTGAAGGGAATTGAAGGGATTTGAAGGGACGTTTGTTCTGCTACTTCTATCGAGCTTATGTCTCCAAATATCCCATAATGTTAGAGATGAAACATTATTTGCTTGTTATATGGATGACAATCTGCCTGACGGGATATGCCCGGACGGGAAGAGAGATTATTGCGGAGAATGGATTCAAGGCGAGTGTTGCCCCAATGCTTTCGACAGAATGGTCGCAGGACGGAGGCGAAAATTCGATGCTCCCCTACCTCGATTCGGATGGCAGCGAACTAGCTGTGACGGGATGTGGCGCGACGGCGCTGGGCCAGGTCCTGAAGTTCTGGGAACAACCTGCCCGAGGAACGAGTGACAACTTCTATGTCTGGGATTCCCCTCTGGGAGAAAAGGTGGTTCTTTATGCGGATTTCGAGCATACGGATTATGACTGGAACAACATGATCTTGCGGTACAAGGATAATCCTTCGGCCACAGAGCAACAGATCGATGCGGTCAGCACGCTGATGCTGCATATCGGCATTGCGCTGGAAATGAAATACACCATTCACAATGACACCATTGATACCCCAACTCTGATTGAGTATATCCATACCGCTCTGAAGAAATACTTCGGGTATAATCCCAATTCCCGGCTTGTGAGGTTCAGCCACGGGGCATACAGCATGGACGAATGGCTCGCGATGATCTACCGAGAACTGTCGGAGGGACGGCCTGTGCTGATGGGCGGCAGATATAAAGGGACGAAAGGCGAGGCGAACCACATCTTTGTGGCTGACGGATATGACGAGGATGGAAAGGTGCATCTGAACCTGGGGCATGCCAACATCGGATTCAACAAGGATACCTATTACGACCTCACACGGGACGACGAGACCTACACGAGGGAGATGCGCATGATTGTTGGCATCAGCCCGCAGACCTTGCCTGCGGAATTGACCACCATCCATGTATCGACGCCTGGAACGCTTGTGGAGAAGTCAGGCGGCAAATCGGAGAGCCGAAAGATCTGCCGCCTGAAGGTGACGGGAACCTTGAATCCTGCGGACGTGGCGTGGCTGAAGGAATTGGCGCAAAGCACAACGGGACAACTGTCGTATCTCGACCTTTCGGATTGTGACATCTCGGGGAACAGCCTCCCCGAATCGGCCTTTGACGGATGCCTGGCGCTGCAGGAGATCATTCTACCGAACAGCCTGGAAACCATCGGCAGCAAGGCATTCCGAAACTGCTACGGCCTATACAAGGTGGAGCTGCCTCATGGCCTCAGCCGCATCGAGAACTATGCCTTTACGGGCTGCCGCTGCCTGGGGGAGATCAGCCTGCCTTCGACGGTGAGCGACATCGGCAACAATCCGTTCCGCTACAACAAGCTGGACCGGTTTGAAATGAATGCGGACAATGCGAACTACAAGATTGAAAATCACGCCCTTTTGACGAAAGACGGAAAGAAACTGCTGTCCATGCCCGTCAAGTGTCCTGGAGAATATGTCGTGCCCGAAGGAGTGGAGACCATCGGGATACAAGCGTTCCTGAAGAACTGTATGATGACTTCGGTGGTGCTGCCCGCTTCGCTGAAGAAGATCCAAACAATGGCTTTCGTGGAATGCTATAGCCTGCAGGATGTATATTGTCACGCCACAAAAACGCCTGCCATCAGCAGCGAATCGTTCGACCCGGCCATCGCAGCCTGCACACTTCATGTCCCCGTGGGCTGCGCGGATGAATATTGGGAAAATGGCTGGGACAAGTTTGCCAGAATCGTTGACGACATCATCACGGAAGGCATCTCTACCGTCATGGAGTATGCCGACTCCCGCATCGTTCGCTATTCAATCACCGGACAGCCAATCAGGGAAACTCGTCCCAACCAGATCTATATCGAAAAAGATTGGCGAGGAAATAGCAGGAAAATCATTGCCAAATAAAAAAAAGACGCACTGACGATAAAAACACACAAGAAAATTTGGAAATATCGGTGAAAAGGCGTAGGTTTGCAGAAACTTTTCGAACTATCACCGACAAGGGGATTGCTCCCCCCCCCGAGGCTGTGTTCCAGGAAAGGAAGAAAAGGTCCCAGTTTTTTAATCACGAATTAACAAATTTGAGAATATGCAAAATTTTCAAGACAGAATCAGAGGGTCACTGATTGGTGGGGCCATCGGTGACGCATTGGGTTATCCAGTGGAGTTTATGTACTCGTTTGAGGAGATACAGGGAAGATATGGAGAGCGTGGAATCACGCGACTGGACACAAGACAGAGTTTATGGAGTGAAGCGAGCAAGGCGGTGGTGTCGGACGATACACAGATGACGCTCTACACGGCGAATGGATTGTTGAATGCCATCGAAAAGGGTGTTTCGCCCAAGTTTGGTATTTGCGAAGCCTATGTCGAATGGTATCTGACGCAAATCGGGAAGAAGTCTCGAAAGCATAAGGAATGCTGGATCAGCAGCGTACCCGAACTGAATGCCAGACGTGCACCTGGTATTACTTGCATGTCATCGCTGGATGACATCTATCGCGGCAAGGAACCTATCAACAACAGCAAGGGCTGCGGTGGTGTGATGCGCATCGCCCCTATCCCACTCTATGCTGCGGTCGATGGACGAATGAGCGTCGAGGATGCGGACCTGTTGGCTGGTGAGGCTGCCGAGATTACCCATCAGCATCCATTGGGATTCATTTCGGCTGCTCTGATGTCGCATATCATCTTCCGCCTTGCCCTCGACCCTGAACCCACTCAGGAGGGAATGAAGGGCTACATCAGGGAGGGTATTGCCAGGATCCGCGAACTGTACAAGGCTTATCCTTCGAGTGTGGAAGAGATGGCAGAGTTGGCTGAACGTGCCATTTCCCTACTCGACAATGGAAAGACGGACTTGGAAAATATCGGTTGTCTGGGTGAAGGATGGACGGGCGACGAGGCTTTGGCGATTGCGCTCTATTGTGCTTTGAAGCACTTTGACAGTTTTGAGGATGCGTTGATTGCTGCGGTTAACCATCGGGGTGACAGCGACAGCACTGGAGCGGTGACGGGGAATATTCTTGGGGCGGCCATTGGATATGATAATATACCACAGTTCTTCAAGGATGATCTGGAATTGCATGACTTGATTCTGCATATGGCGGATGATTTGTATCGGGGGAAAAAGACCCCCTCTTATCCCCCTGCTTAGGGGGAGGATGCCATCTGGGTCCCGAGTTTTTTATCACGAATTAGAGAATTTGAGAATTAATAATTGACTAAGAAAAAGAAAGGAGGAAATGAAATGATTGTAGTTCATGCGAATGACCCGACGACAAGGATGCTAAGGTTGCTGTATGAGCAGCGAGAGGATGTCAAGATGTGTATCACCGAAAAGAGTACAAATGGGGCCGTGCGACGTGCATTGAAGGCGGATGACACCATCATGATGCTGGGACATGGTAACATGTATGGACTGTTTTCGAAGCCGAATCGAAAAGGCGTGTTCTTACGACTTCTGATTGACGATGGTCATGCTCAGTTCCTGCGGGGAAAGACCTGCATCGGTATCTGGTGTCATGCCGATGAGTTTGCGTACAAGTATAAATTGCAAGGACTGTTCTCTGGCATGATCATCTCGGAACTGCAGGAGGCCATCGACAACAACATTCCGGCTACGAAAGAGGAGATTGATGCGGAGATGGAGAAGTTCACCCTCCGCCTGAAGTACTGCATCGAGAACTATCCGCTGGAAGAGGTGCCCCAGCGAATGCTGGAACTGGACGATACGAAGTCGGCGTTGACGAGGTTCAATTACGGGAATTTGGTGTATTATACTTAGGGTTTTTAAGGGATATTTGGGGATATTAAGGGATATTAGGGGACGTTAGTGTCGTGGGCCCCGAAAAACTATTGTCCCTTAAAGTCCCTTAGAATCCCTATATAAAAAAGAGGCCGCAGACATCACATCTGCGACCTCCACCATCTTTATAATTAATACACGTTATGAAACGTCGGGGGAAGTGAGGTTAAGAGGGGTTCTGAAGGGTTAAGAAGGGGTTGAGGGGTGATATCGTTATTTCGGAATTTCGGGATATCGTTATTTCGTTATAGCGGAAGAGCGGAATATCGAGAGAGAGCCTTTCAACCTTTCGAACTTTCAAACCTTTCGCTCCGAGCTCTGCTCGCGTGGAGCGAAGCGTAACAACCGTTCTGAACCCTTACTTAGGCTTCCAGAATCTCCTTGGGGAAGACTGGAGTAGCGCCCTCCTGGGTGCAGACAAAGGCGCTGGCCTTGACTGCGATGCGGTGGGCATCCTGGATGCTCTTGCCCTTGAGGTACTGAGCCACGAAGGTTGCGGTGAACGAATCGCCTGCGCCTACGGTGTCGGCTACCTTTACCTTTGGAGTATCGACGTAGGAAGTCTCGTTCTCGGTGAAGACGTTCGAACCTACAGCGCCACAGGTGAGGATGACGGTCTGGAGAGTGTCGAACTTGCTG
>JAEEUA010000165.1 GCA_016286775.1 Bacteroidales bacterium | reverse complement strand
GGGACAAGGTGTTCCCGCTGAGCGAGAAAGTGAACCACTGCAAGGTGACGTTTGATACACAGTACGGACTGACGCTGGCGGCAGATCTCTATACGCCAAAGGATGCCAAAGGAAAGATGGCAGCCATTGCCGTGAGCGGCCCATTCGGCGCCACCAAGGAGCAGTCGAGCGGTCTCTATGCCATGCAGATGGCCGAGCGTGGCTTTGTAGCATTGGCCTTCGACCCGTCATTTACTGGCGAGAGCAGTGGAGAGCCTCGTCGCACAGCTTCACCCGACATCAATACCGAGGACTTCATGGCCGCTGTTGATTTCCTGTCGAAGCAGGAGAATGTGGATGCTGAACGTATTGGCATCATCGGCATCTGCGGTTGGGGTGGAATTGCCTTCAATGCTGCCGCTGCCGACACTCGCATCAAGGCTACTGTTGTCTCGACGATGTACGACATGACCCGTGTCAGCGGCAATGGTTATTTTGATAGCGAGGACAAGGAGGAGTCACGCCATGCTGCCCGTGAGGCACTTGCCAAGCAGCGCCTGGCCGACCCGATGGCGATGGCCGGTGGCGTAATCGATCCTCTACCCGACGAAGCTCCTCAGTTCGTGAAGGACTACTATGATTATTACAAGACCGAGCGCGGATATCATGCCCGCAGTGGCAATTCGAACGATGGTTGGCGCGTCATTGGCACGCAGGCTTATGCCAACGCCCGTTTCCTTTATTATGTCAATGAGATTCGTTCGGCTGTCCTTGTGATGCATGGTGAGAAGGCTCACTCGCGCTATTTCGGTGAAGCTGCCTACAAATATATGGTGGAAGGCAAGGCGGAAGGTTACAACACAGTCGGCAAGCCCAATCCAAATCCTGAGAACAAGCAGCTGCTTATCATCCCCGATGCCTCGCACTGCGACCTCTACGACGGTGGCTACACGGAACTGAAAGGCAAGGGCGAACCGAAGAACCGGATTCCGTGGGATACACTGGCCGATTTCTTCACTCAGCATCTATAATCAGCATGAAATTTCCGGGTATCTGACGTTTGTTCAGGGAAAATGAGTAAATTAAGAGAATTTGGTAACAAAAGCTGCAGGCAGGATTTGCATTTCTCAGTTTTTTGCTTTATCTTTGCACCCTCAAATTTTAATCTTTCTATATGCAAATAATACGGAACCGGGAATTTGGAGGCGAACGCCCACTCTACGCCTCGCACAACCTGCGACTGGAGCAGGTGACCATCCATGTGGGTGAGTCGTCGATCAAGGAGTCGAGCAACATCGAGGCGGAGGATTGCCGTTTCGAGGGGAAGTATGTCTTCTGGGAGACTTATGGTTTCAAGGTTCGCAACTGCTATTTCGCCGAATCGGCACGCAGCAGCCTGTGGTACAGCCGGGGCGGGCATCTGGTGGATTGTCAGGTGGATGCACCGAAGATGTTCCGCCGCATGCAGGGCATCGAGGTAGAGCGGACGCAGTTCCCCAATGCCCTCGAGACGTTCTGGGATTGCTCGGACATCCGACTGCGTGACGTGACCATCGCCAAGGCCGACTATGCCTTCATGCATTGTTCGAACATTCGTATCGACAACTATCGTCAGGATGGGAACTATTCCTTCCAATATGCCCGCGATGTCGAGATCCACAACGCCGTCATCAATTCGAAGGATGCTTTCTGGGAGTCGGAAAATGTGACTATCTACGACTCGGAAATCAATGGTGAGTACCTGGCATGGTATGGCAAGAACATCCGTCTGGTGCGTTGTCATCTGACGGGCGAACAGCTGCTCTGCTATGTCGATGGCCTGATCCTCGAGGACTGCACGTTTGGCGAGGATGCCAACCTCCTGTTCGAATACAGCACCCTCAACGCTACCATCAAGGGAAACGTCACTTCGATCAAGAACCCTACTTCGGGCCATATCGCCGTACAGGGCAAAGTGGGTGAAATCATCTTCGACAAGAACCAAAAACAGCCTGCCAATGCTACCATTGTTCAACTTTGACCAGCCCATCGAGCGTCGGGGTACACGTTCGGTGAAGTGGGACGAGGAGTCGCAGGATGTGCTGCCCCTGTGGGTGGCAGATATGGATTTTGCCACAGCACCCTGTATCCAGAATGCCATCATGCAGCGCGCCATGCACCCGTGCTATGGCTATACGCTGGTGCCCGACGAGTACTACGAGGCCATCATCAGGTGGTTCTGGTCGCGCCACCAGTGGCATATACGTCGCGAGGAGATTCTTTATACCATCGGCGTGATTACCGCCATTGCTGCTATCCTGAAGGCTCACGTCCAGCAGGGCGACAATGTGGTCATCCTGACTCCGGTGTACAACTGTTTCTACAACCTCATCCGCAACGCCGGTTGCCAGGCACTCGAAGTACCCCTGCTCTGCGAGGCAGACGCTTCGACAGGCATCAGCGCGGAGGGTTCGACCTTGCACTTCACGATCGACTGGAAGGCTGTCGAAGCTGCCCTGGCGCTCGAAAAGTCCACCGTGCTGCTGCTCAGCAACCCCCACAATCCCGTGGGACGCGTCTGGACAGCTGACGAACTGGGCAGATTGGGCAAACTGTGCAGCACGCACGACGTCCTTCTGATCAGCGACGAGATTCACAACGAGCTGACTCGACCCGGTACGCTCTATGTGCCGGCTGCACCTGTTCTCGAAGAGATGTCCGTTCGCCCGCTCTATGCGGTCTGTACGTCGCCCTCGAAGTCGTTCAATACGGCAGGCCTTCAGAATGCCAACATCATTGTTCCCGATGCCGAACTGCGACGCCGGGTGGATCGTGCCATCAACCTCAACGAGACGTGCGATGTCAATCCTTTTGGCGTAGAGGCTACAATTGCTGCCTACAACGAGGGCCTGCCTTGGCTCGAAAGCCTTTGCACCTACATCTGGGGCAATTATGCCTGGGCGAAACAGTTCCTGGCCAGGGAATTGCCCTTGCTGAAGGTGGCCGACCTGCAGGCTACTTATCTGATGTGGGTCGATTATCGGGACTATATGTCGATGCCCAGCCAGCAGCTGAGCCGCCGCCTCATCGACGAGGCCAAGGTCTGGTTTGCCGCCGGTTCGATCTACGGTGCTGCGGGCGAAGGCTTCCTGCGCATCAACCTTGCTACGACACGTGAAACAGTAACCGAAGCATTAACGCGATTCGCCGAATGGGTAAGGACCAACTGTTAGCCATGATTCGTGGAGGCCAGGAGCTGACGGGACGCCAGCGTCTGGCCCTTGTCGTCGGCCTCTCGATGCCGGCCATGCTGTCGCAGCTCAGCACCATCGTCGAGGAGTATGTCGATGCGATGATGGTGGGCCAGATGGGTGCAGCTGCTTCAGCTTCGATCGGCCTGGTCAGTACGAGTATCTGGCTCATCGGCGGCCTGTCGCATGCTGCCTCGACGGGTTTTTATGTGCAGGTGGCCCACCGCATCGGTGCGAACGACTTCCGGGGTGCGCGCGACGTCTTCCGACAGGGCATCATGGCCTGTCTGGCCTTCTGCGGCCTGTTGGTCGCCATTGGCCTGGCTATCTCTCCCTGGCTCCCGATGTGGTTGGGCGGCGAACGGGAGCTGTGGCGCGACGCGACGCTCTATTTTGCCGTGTTCTGCCTTTCGATGCCGCTCCACCAGATGTGTTCGCTGGCGGGCGGCGTGCTGCGATGTGCGGGCCACGTCAGGGTGCCTGCCTATCTGCAGGTATTGGCCTGCGTGCTCAATATCGGGTTCAACTACCTGTTCATCTTCGTCTTTGGCTTGGGTGTCCTTGGTGCTGCCATCGGTACATGTTGTGCCGAACTGGTTGTGGCGGGGG
The DNA here is from genome assembly GCA_016286775.1 of Bacteroidales bacterium. Taxonomy (GTDB): domain Bacteria; phylum Bacteroidota; class Bacteroidia; order Bacteroidales; family UBA3663; genus Liminaster. The sequence goes on along the minus strand of JAEEUA010000165.1, from coordinate 3,984 downwards.
CCTTGAGCTGGTATGCCATCGTGAAGTGCCCCGAGATGAATCTGTTCCAGGACCTCGGCCCGACGCGTTTCCGCCCGACGCGCATCACCCTCCTCAAGTCGCTCAACATTGCCGGACCCATGGGCATCGAGCATGCGATACTCTGCGGTGCACAGATTGTCTCGACCATCATCGTGGCTCCGCTGGGCACGGTGGCACTTGCTGCCAATTCGTTCGGCATCATCATCGAGAGCCTCTGCTACATGCCGGGCTATGGCATTGCCGATGCGGCTACCACACTGGTTGGGCAGAGTCTCGGCGCAGGTCGCAAGCCATTGGCCCGCCAGTTCGCCCATATTACCGTGGCAGGCGGCATCGCCATCATGTCGCTGATGGCCGTCGTCATGTTCATTACGGCTCCCTGGGTGATGCAGCTGATGTCGCCCGACGTCCTGGTGCAGGCGCTCACTACGCGGGTGCTTCGCATCGAGGCCTTTGCCGAACCCATGTTTGCGGCCTCCATCGTCTGCTACGGTATCTTTGTGGGCGCTGGCGATACGAAGATTCCTTGTGCCATGAATCTCGGCTCCATCTGGATTGTCCGCATCACGATGGCCGCGCTGCTGGCGGGGACCTACGGTCTGGTGGGTGTCTGGATTGCCATGGCTGTCGAGCTCACCTTCCGCGGCATCATCTTCCTGGTGCGTCTGCGTGGCAACGCCTGGCTCAACAAGTTCGACAGGATTCGGTAGGGCGGGGTTTCGAGTTTTTCGATATTCCGATTTTCCGGTATTTCGGTATTTCGGAATTTCGGGAACTTGAAAAAAACTTTGAGTCCCAAAAACAAAAAAGGGGGGATCGTCTCGATCCGCCCTTTTTATTTCTGGTGTTGTACACCGAAAAGCGTTATTTACTATTGTGTTTTCACTTGCTTTGTCGGCAGCATTAGACCAAGGTCCTTTTCAGGTTGTGTTATTTAAGGTATTGTGCTATGGTTATGTCCTTTAAGGTGCTGCAAAGATAGGGCGTTTTTTCGGTACCTCCAAATTTTTTTATATGTTTAAAAACACGAAAAACGATTGCACAACCAAAAAAAGTGTAATTTTTCTCATTTTCTTGGCCGTAAATCTTGTTTTTTTCTTCTTTTCTCGCTATATTTGCACCGTAATTTTCGATAGAAACCAATCATTAACGCAATAATTTTTATACTATGGCAAAATCATTAGTCGATCAGAGCGAGATCCGTGTTGTGATCACCCCAACCGCTTCGGGTGACGTACAGACGGAGCGCGATTATCTCAGAGAGTATGTTTTTCCGCACCTCTCGCACCTTGGCGAGGAGCGTGACATCATCGTCAATTTCCTTTGGACTGCTCCCCTGTTCGTGCAGGATATCCACAAGTACCAGGTGAGCTACACGGTGGCCGACAATCCCCATAAGTACGCCTTCATCCTCAACACGTCGGGCAATGCCAACAAGGAGCGTCACTTCGTCGATGGCGTGGCCACCTACGAATACGAGACCAAGGAGGAGCTTGGTCGCCTCGTTGAGAAGGGCCTGCGCCGTACACTCGACAAGCTGTTCCCCAGCACTTCGGTGATCGACCTCGTGAAGAACCTGCGCCGTGTGGCCCGCATCTATCAGGAGATGGGCCAGCTTCAGGATGCCCTCGATATGCAGACACGTGTCTTCAAGGTGCTCGACAAGGAGTTTGGCGAAAAGAACACCGATACCATCGAAACGCTCTACACCTGCGGTTGGCTGAACTACAAGCTCGGCAATTTCGAGCAGTCGCTCAAGCAGCTTAAGAAGTCGTACGAGAATGCCAAGGATGTCTATGGCGACACCGACCAGCGCACCACCGACCAGCTCGGTATCATCCGCATGGTTGAGGCTGCTGCAAAGCGCCAGAAGAAGTAAAGTACCCTGTTTGCCTTGATACAACAAGGGCTCGCGAATTATTCGCGGGCCCTTGTTTGGTTATCGGAGTTATCGGAGTTATCGGAATACTCGGAATACTCGGATTGCTCTGAATTCTCGGAATACTCGGAATACTCGGAGTACTCGGAATAGTCTGAATAGTCGGAGTATTCCGATTTCTCCTTTAGTATCCGAAGATCTCGTCGGTCTTGAGGTTCTTGATGGGACCCATTTCCTTGAGGCATTTCTGATTGATCTGGCGCGGGTCGCCCAGCACGCAGATGCTGTAGTGGTGACCCTTGACCCACTGCTGCTGGAACTTGACGATGTCCTGTAGGGTGAGGTTCTGGACGCCTTCGAAGAGTGTCTTGTTGGGGTCTTCGCTGAGGCCGAATTCCTCCACGCGGTCGATATAGGTCCACAGCACGTCGGCACGGGTGGTGCGTTCGGTGCGCAGGCGGCTGATGAGGGCGTTCTTGGCGTTCTGGAAGGCGGCTTCCGACTCAGGCATCTCCTCGATGATTTCGTTGAAGTGGCTTAGTGCCTCGGGCAGCTTGTCGTTCTGGGTGATGATGTGGGCCTGCATGTTGTAGGTCTGTTCGCGGCTGCTGGGACGGATGAAGTTGGCCCAGGCATTGTAGGCCAGGCCGCGTGTCTCGCGCATTTCCTGGAAGACGATGGCGTTCATCGAACCGCCGAAGTACTCGTTGTAGAGGTTGCGGACGGGTTCGAGCGTCGTGTCATAGGCGTTGCCGAGGTTGCAGACCTGTCGCAGGTAGGTGTTGTTGGCAATGTAGGGAGCCACATAGACCACGTTGGCCTCGGTGGGCAGCATCTGGTAGGTCTTGTTGGGCAGGCAGTCCTTGAGTTCGGCAGCCACCTTGTGATGTTCGCCAATCAGACGGCTCACCTCGCCGGCAGGTGTCGGACCATAATAGACCACGCGATGCTTGAGGCTCAGCAGCTCATGGATGCGGTCGGTGAGGGTCTGTGCCTTGAGCGACAGCAGTTCGGCAGTGGTCAGCGTATGGGCCTTTACGTAGTCGGGGCCATAGCTGGCGTAGGTGATGAGCTGGTTGTTGTTGGCACCCTGCGAGAGCTTGTTGTCAGACCTCGCCTTGAGCAGAGCCTGCTGGAAGACGGGGAATGTCTCTTCGTTGGGCTGGGCGTCGGCAAGCACCTTGTCGAGGAGCTGGACAGCTGCCTCGAAGTTCTCGTTCAGGCCCTCCACCACGGCATAGAAGCGGCGGTTGCTGCTGCCTATGTGGAAGGTGCAGCCCAGGGCATAGAAGGCCTTCTGCAGCTGGTCGGGTGTCAGATCGGAGGTGCCGATGTAGTTCGAATATTCGCCGACATAGGGCAGAACCTTGTCGGCATCGGCGCCCATCTCATAGACGTAGTCGAGTTCGAAGAGCTGGTTGGTCTCGTTCTTCTTGCTGAGCAGGGTCAGGCCATTGGGAGTCTGTGTGGTCTCGACCTCGGTGGCGTAATCGACAAAGACGGGCTCGATGGGAGCAGGTTCGGAGGCAGCAATGGCAGCAAGGAAGTCGGACTTGGCGTCACGGTTCGACTGCACGGGGGTGATCTCCGGCTTGTCGATGCGCTGGATGTTGGGGTCGGTGCCCTGCAGCTTGTTCACATAGACGTAGTTCTGTGCGGTGAGGTGGCGCTGGGCAAATGCCATGATGTCCTGCTTCGTGATCTTGCTTTCGCGGTCGAGGGTGCCGATAGCATGGGCCCAATCCTCGCCATTGATGAATGCATCGACCATCTGCATGGCGCGATAGTTGTTGTTCTCGAGACCGCGCTGCTGGTTGAGCTTCTGTTCGGTGAGCACCGAGGCGAGGAGCTCGTCGTCGAAGTCACCTTGGGCAATCTTGGTGATTTCGTCGAGCATCAGCTGGCGCACCTCGTCGAGGCTCTGACCGGGCAGAGCCATACCATAGGCCAGCATGATGGTGTAGTCGCGCATGGCTTCAGTCTCAATGCCGGCAGCCAGCACCTTCTGCTTCTGGTTGAGGTTGAGGTCGAAGAGGCCGGCAGTGCCGTTGCTCAGAAGGCCGCTGATGAGGTTCAGTGTGTCC
>JAEEUA010000010.1 GCA_016286775.1 Bacteroidales bacterium | reverse complement strand
ATCCGTATGCTGTAACCGACCAGGTAGGGAATGCCCTGTTCGATGGGCGTGCGGATGGTGGTGGGATCAGTGACGTGAACAGGAAAGAACAGGGTGTCGCTGGCTCCCCAGCCAAGCAGGGAGACGTTGACAACCCTATTGTACTCAGGCTCCGTTCCGTCCTCTTGGTCGCTGCATGCGCTCGGTATCGTCGTTGCTGCCGCCGCTATAAGCACCATTGCCATTCGACGGACTGCCCTGGAAACCATTTTCCTGCTGTTTCTTGTCATTGTTGTGGTTCTTGTTAGCGCGCTTCTTCTTTTTCTTGGTCCTGTCGAAGCGGTTGAGAGCTTCATCGCCGACACCATCGGTAAATTCCGGGCTGCTGGTGGCTTCATCTTCGCCGATGTCGAGTTTCTCGGGTTTTTCGCCACGCTTGTTCATGTGATAGACATCGAAGGCGCGTTGCGCCGAAATGGTAACCAGATTGAAGCCGCCTTCCCGACCGGTCGAATAGGTGCATTTGTGCGCCAGGGTATCCACCTTGAACTGGTGGTATTCGCCGGATGCGGTGTAGAGGACGATGTCCTTGCCGGGAATCTCCTTCGAGGCTTCCATATAGCAGTCCACCTCGTAATTGAGGCAGCACTTCAGCTTGGCGCATTGGCCAGCGAGTTTCTGGGGATTCAGGGAGAGGTCCTGGAATCGGGCGGCAGCCGTTCCAACCGACTGGAAACGTGTCTGCCACTTGGCGCAGCAAAGCTCACGGCCACAGGGGCCGATGCCTCCGATACGCCCGGCCTCCTGGCGTGCACCAATCTGCTTCATCTCGATGCGCACCTTGAAGGCTGCTGCCAGATCCTTGATGAGCTGACGAAAGTCCACACGACCATCGGCGATGTAATAGAAGATGGCCTTCTGTCCATCTCCCTGGAACTCTACGTCGCCAATCTTCATCTCGAGGCCGAGCCCTTCGGCTATCTGCCGGCTGCGCAGCATGGTCTCCTGTTCGCGTGCCTTGGCCTCGCGGTAGCGTTCCATGTCGTTCTCGCGGGCAAGGCGGAAGACTTTCTTCTGGGCATCGGGGGAATCGAAGTGGAAATTGCACTTCTTCATCTGAAGATGCACCAGGTAGCCGGTGAGTGTCACCTCGCCAATGTCATGTCCCGGATTTCCTTCGACAGCCACGATATCTCCCTTGTGCAGGTCCAGGTTCTCGGAGTTGAGGTAGTAGCCTTTTCGGGTATTCTTGAACTGAACCTCGACATACGGCCATTCGTGAACCAGCTCGGGAGCATCGTCCATGTAGTCAAAGACCATCTGAGGCTTGTTCTGCCGGCAGGCCTGGCAGAGGCTTCGGCGGTCGTCCGAATCCTTCTGGCTGGGTTCCGACTGGAAAACCTCGTAGGGTTCTATGGCGTCGATGTATTCGATTTCTTTTTTTGCCATATTGTGGGGGAGTTTAGGCCCTTCAATTCCCTTCCGGGATTATTTGGCATAAGCGACAGAACGGGTTTCGCGGATCACGGTAATCTTGACCTGGCCGGGATAGGTCATCTCGGTCTGGATCTTGCGAGCAATATCAGCCGAAAGCTTCTCGGCTTCGGCATCGCTGATCTTGTCGGCACCCACGATGACACGCAGTTCGCGGCCAGCCTGGATGGCATACGACTTGACCACACCGGGATAGGACTGGGCGAGGTTCTCGAGGTCGTTGAGGCGTTTGATGTATGCCTCGACAATCTCACGACGAGCACCGGGACGGGCGCCCGAGATGGCATCGCAGATCTGCACAATGGGGGCGATGATGGAGGTCATCTCGCATTCCTCGTGGTGAGCGGCAATGGCATTCACGATGTCGGGCTTCTCCTTGTATTCCTCGGCTATCTTTGCACCGAGCACAGCATGCGGCAGTTCGGGTTCGTCGTCGGGTACTTTGCCGATGTCGTGGAGGAGGCCTGCGCGGCGTGCCTTCTTGACGTTCAGTCCGAGTTCGGCAGCCATGATGGCGCAGAGGTTGGCGGTTTCGCGGGCATGCTGGAGGAGGTTCTGCCCGTAGGACGAACGATACTTCATCTTGCCAATCATGCGAATCAGTTCGGGGTGGAGTCCATGAACGCCCATGTCGATACAGGTGCGCTTGCCGGTCTCGATGATCTCTTCTTCGAGCTGCTTCCGAACCTTGGCCACCACTTCCTCGATACGGGCGGGATGGATGCGTCCGTCGAGCACCAGCTGATGCAGGGCCAGGCGGGCCACCTCGCGGCGCACGGGGTCAAAGCAGGAGAGGACGATGGCTTCGGGTGTGTCGTCAACGACAACTTCGACACCTGTAGCTGCTTCGAGGGCGCGGATGTTACGGCCTTCGCGACCGATGATGCGGCCCTTCACTTCGTCCGAATCGATGTGGAAGACGGTGACAGAGTTCTCGACAGCTGTTTCAGTGGCTACACGCTGGATGGTCTTGATAACGATTGACTTGGCCTCCTTGTTGGCGGTCATGCGGGCATCGTCCATGATTTCGTTGATGTAGCTGGCTGCCTCGGTCTTTGCCTCGTCCTTGAGGCCTTCGATGAGGTTCTTCTTGGCTTCTTCGGCACTCAGACCGGCAATCTGCTCGAGCATCTTGCGCCCTTCAGCCAGAAGTGCCTCGGCCTCTTTCTTCTTCTGCTCGACGATGTCGAGCTGTTTCTGCAGATTCTGGCGGGTGTTCTCGTTGTCGTTGAGCCGGCGGTCCAGTTCACTCTGCTTCTGCTGAAGCTGCTGTTGCTGCTGCTTGATGCGCTGCTCGTTCTGCTGAATCTTCTGGTTGCGTTGATTGGCCTGGCGATCGAGCTCGCTCTGCATACGGCTGATCTTTTCCTTTGCCTCGACAAGCTTCTGCTCCTTCAGGAGCTCACCTTCCTTTTCGGCCTCAGCCAAGGTCTTCTTGAGGGTCTTGCCCAGGAACTTGTTCCATATTGCGAATACGATGGCGCCTCCAAGGACGAAACCGATGATCGCTGCTAAGATGTAATAAATCATTGATGAGATGGGGATTGATTGTATATAATTGAGTTAAAAGTATGCAGATGCAGCAACGCCGACAATCTCCTGAAGGAGATGCCGGTAAGCGATGGATGCTGAATGGAAAAGGGGATAGGATGAAAGGTCTTCAGCCCAAGCATAATACCCGCCAAGGGCTTACGACTGAGTGGATTCCTCTCCAAGGAACTCCTGCAAGTCTGCTACAATGTTGGCCAAATTGGCTTCGGTGGCCTCAGCGTTGGCATTGTACTCGTATTTTTGGCACAGCAACGCCAAATCGATGGCTACCATGGCCAAAACCTTTTCGGAGGGGAGGTGAGATCCTCGGAATTTGGTACTATAGGCAATGAGTCTTCGGTTCACCAGGCGGGCGGCTTCGCGGAAGAGGGGTTCTTCCTTGGGGTCGACCCGCAGGGGGTAGAATGACTCCCCGACCTGTATATTGATTCTGATCTTCTTATCCATGTTGCAACGTTTCGATGCAAGCATCTATCTCGCTTACCATGGCGAGGTAAAGATTCTTCAGCTGTTCCACCTGCTCGGGATTGCCACCCGTTGCAGCCAGCCCAGAACGAAGATTCTCGTATTTTCTGTCGAGTTCGGCTTTCTCCTTCTCCAGCTGCTTGTACTGGGCCTGCAGGTCCTGGAGCTGTTGTTGCAGGTCTGAAACATGGGCCTCTGCCTCAAGACAACGATTCTTGAGCCGGTCTATCAGCAAACGCAAGTCGCTGGTCAGTCTGCGAAAGTCTATACTCATGACATAAAATTGTGTGCGAAGATAGCTACTTTTTTAGAATTCTCAAAAAAAATGCCCCGTTTTTTGCGAAAACAGGGCGATTTTTCTGTCTTTTTGTTCAATTTTGTTCATATCAGGCCGATTTTTTTCATTTCAACGGCGCAGATTTCCAGTTCATCGTACCACTCCTTGCCAAATCTGCGAAGCAGGCCGTCGCGAACGCACTGGTAGATGCGGATGCCTTTCTTTCGGCCCAGTTTCCGGGCGCATCCGCACATGTCGGGCTGCTTGTCGTAGTTCACGGCCGTGTATTCTCCAATCTTCTTGAGGCGGATGGGGTAGAGCTGGCATGAGATGGGCTTCAGGAAGGGTTCGGTGCCGTTGCGATAGCCGGGCAATGTCTGGAATTTGCCTTCTCGGAACGCCTTTTCAATGGCGCAAAGGCAGGCTCCCTTGAGCGGTGGGTCCACCTGGGCGTCGTTGTAGGTGCAGAACACGCAGTCGTGTCCATCGACAACGTTGGTGACCCAGTCGCCTGCCTTGTCCTTGAAGTAGGCCCCCGTTTCTTGTATCGTCTTCTGTGCACGAGGGGTAAGATCGTCCCATACGATCGGGATGACCTCCTCCATGGCCTTGAGCTCGTCCTCGTCGAGGGGCGCTCCGCTTTCGCCTTCGCTATTGCAGCAGTTGCCCTTGCATACGCTCAGGTCGCAGCAGAAGGCCTCTGCGAGAACATCTTCGCTAACTAAGGTGTCGCCGATGTGAACCATGTCCAATTAACAATTAACAATTAATAATTAACAGTATGGGGACTAAAGGGTAGTGATGAATTTCATCAGCTTGTCGTAGATCGTCGGCGTATTGTCGAGAATGAAAAGGATGGCCTTGGGGTAGGCGTTCTTTTCGAAGACAGAGGCGAAATGGGCGATAGCTTCCTGATTCTTGGTCTTTTCGAGCAGCGTATAATAGGCCTGTAGGTTGTTGGTGATGGTCGCGATGTCCCCGGACTTGATGTCTCCGGCTTCGAGAAAACGGAACACACCGTCGTTGACGATGGCGAACTGATGGAGCTTGTACTTGACGAGCACTAATCGGACCTTGTCGAAGTTGAGCAGCACCTCCATGCCCGACAGCACCTTGTTGCCTGTGATGGAACCGAAGAAACGGCTGGTGGCGGCAGGTCCAACTATACCTGCCACGAGTTTCCTGTGAAGATCGGAGAGATTCTCGACGCCAACAATCACATCGGACACCTTCTTCCAGGCACGGCGATCGGGGCTCTTATCGAGTCCCGTGTCGATGCCAGTCTTCTGTCCTTCGTTTCCGTCGAGCCAGACGCCTTCATTCTGAATGAAATCAATCACACGGTAATCGAGCTTCTCCTTCTCGGCCCATAGCAGCCATTCGTTGACAGTGGGACGGAAATTGTAGATGTTGAATCGCGAGACGAGAGCCGGATCCAGGTCGGTGAGCTGATATTCTTCGCCGGCATTGACAGCCGAGATGATGCGTGACCCTTCGGGCAACAGCCTGCTGGCCAGTTTGCGGTTCAGGGCGAGGTCCATGATTGTCTGCAATACCTCTGGGCGGGCGCGATTCAGTTCGTCCAGAAAGAGGACGATGGGTTCGTTGTTGAGGGGCCACCAGTAGGGTGGAATGAATTCGGTGCGGAGTGCTACGTTGCCCGCGGCCTTGCCGGTTGCATATTCTGCTTTCGAGGGCAGTCCGATCAGGTCGCCCGGATCGGACATCTGTCCCAGGAAGAGGGCTACCACCTTCATGCCTTTCGCTGCGAAATACTGCGTGAGGATCTCACTTTTGCCGATGCCATGTCTCCCCACCAGCATGATGTTCTGTGTGGCTGGGGTATGGTCGAGGATTTCCAGCAGTTCCTGTGTTGTGATGTTGATACCCATTTGTATAATATATTAATGTGTACTCTGTTCAGCTGATTGTTGTTTCTCCTATTTCTTTTTTAGGGGTGCAAAGATACGCCTAATTTGCAGAAAAAGCAAATCTTTTTGCATGAAAAATATGTTTTTTGACATATTTCGCCAAAATTATCGACAATTTATTTTGAGTTTCCCTCGAAAAAACATATCTTTGCACCAATCAATTGTGAAAATATAAGAGTAATTGTAACTGGCATATTCATCTTTTTTCTACCTTAAACTATATTATTATGTTCCTTATGATTCTTGAGCTGCTCATCGTACTGGGAGCGCTCTATGTTGGTTCACGCTACGGTAGCCTTGCATTGGGTGCCATCTCTGGCATTGGCTTGGCTATTCTTGTTTTCGGTTTCCATCTGAAACCAGGTACTCCTCCGACGGATGTCATCTACATCATCATTGCAGCTGTAACCTGCGCCGGCATGTTGCAGGCTGCCGGTGGTATGGACTGGATGATCCAGATTGCAGAGAAGATGTTGCGCAAGCATCCTAACAACATCACCTTCCTTGCACCAATCTGTACCTTCTTCCTCACCGTGTTTGTCGGCACAGGCCATGTGGTTTATACCCTCATGCCCATTATTTGTGACATTGCCCTGAAGAAAGGTATTCGTCCGGAGCGTCCTTGTGGTGTCGCTTCTGTTGCTTCGCAGGTCGGTATCACTTGTTCGCCTATCGCAGCTGCTGTAGTTTCGTTCACTACTATTTCTGCCGCGAACGGATTTGACATCAGCAACCTCCAGGTCATCGCCATCACTATCCCAGCCTGCTTGTGCGGTCTGATGGCAGCCGCTGCTGCCAGCTACAAGCGCGGCCTCGACCTCGATAAGGATCCCGAGTTCCAGGCACGTTGCCAGGACCCCGAGCTCTATCAGTACATGTATGGCAACTCTGCCACCCTGCTCGACAAGGAGATTACTCCCGAGGCCAAGCGTTCGGTATATATCTTCCTTCTCGCTCTCGGCGTTATCGTTCTCTTCTCTATCTGCCAGATTCTTGATGTTGATATTCGTCCCAATTTCGAGACCGGCAAGACCCTTGCCGATGGCACCGCTGAGGTCAAGCCCTTGAAGATGAATCTCATCATCCAGATTGTCATGATTGCAGCCGCAGCCTTTATGATTCTCTTTGCAAAGGCTAAGCCCAAGAAAGCTGTTGCAGGCGCCGTTTGGCAGTCGGGAATGGTTGCTGTGGTAGCAATCTATGGCATTGCCTGGCTGGCTGATACGTATTTCAGCAACTATATGACCGAGATGCAGACCGGACTGAAGGACATCGTTGCTGAATATCCCTGGGCCATCGCATTCGCATTCTTTGCTGTGTCGGTACTCATCAACTCGCAGGGTGCAGTCGTTGTAGCCATGCTTCCTTTGGCTTACTCTCTCGGCATCGCAGGTCCGGTGCTCCTTGGCCTGCTCCCATCGGTTTACGGATACTTCTTCATCCCCAACTATCCTTCGGATATTGCCACGGTGAACTTTGACCGCTCGGGTACGACCGTCATCGGCAAGTACCTCCTGAACCACTCGTTCATGATGCCTGGCCTGATTTCGGTTATCGTATCCTGTCTCGTAGGTTACGGTCTGGTTTCAATCTTCTATTGATTCGTGATAATAATATATTCGTGTTAAAATAAATAAAGCGTCGGGATTTGGTCCCGGCGCTTTATTGTAAGATGGCTATTCCTATTTAAGAGTAGGAGAGCTCCTTGATGTCCTCAATCGAAACAATGCCATTGACGATGGCATAGATGACAAGCCCGGCAGGGGAGTGGATCTCGAGCTTGCGGGCAATGTTGCGTCGATGCGTCAGAACCGTGTGGATGGAGATGCACAGGTGGTCGGCAATCTCCTTGTTGGTCTGGCCTTTGACCACACCGATGATGATTTCCTTCTCGCGTTCGCTCAGGGCATCCTTTTCCAGCGAGTTGTCACTTGCGCTCTCGTCGATGTCCTCGTTGACATCAACCTGGCTTTCGAGCAGGGAGACGGCGGGGATGAAGATGGTGTCCTCGAGCTGTGTGTGGCTGTTGAGGTCGGTTTCAAATTCGTAGAGGTGCAGCAGCGCATCATTGAGCTGTTCCTTTTGGGTGGAGTTCGGACAATAGCGGATGATGATGTTCTTCAGGTCGGACATCTTTTGGGCGATGAGCTTGTCGTGATCCTTGTGGATGCGATCATTCTCGAAGTTGGCCAGGCAGATGTCGGCCTTGCGTTTGCCTTGCAGCAGACCTTCTACGTAGGTGAAGAAATGCTCGGACTCGTAGGTCTGGTGCTTGGCAATTTCGGCTACATAGTCGTCGAAGAACTTCAGGATGAGGAAACCGATCTCGTTGCGAGTCGAGCAATCGATCGAATCCACAAATTCACGACGGATGTTGGGAAGCATGAAGTCGATGAAGAAGTTGTGGCTGTTGTGAAGGTAAGTCAGCAGACTGGCCACATTGAGAGAAGTGAATTCGTCGAACGAGGGCTTGGTGCCCTGGCTGATGAAGTTGCAGACAACGATGAATGTTTCGGTGTCAACATTGTTTTCCTTGCAGACCTGTTCCACACTTTTGTCGCCGAATCCCAGTGCGATGCCGAAGCGGCTGAGCACCTGCAGCAGACGGAAATCGTCGCTGATCAGTTCGGCCAAAGAGTCGTTTGCTTTGTATTTATGTCCCATTTATCATTCGTTTAAGTTAGTGTCTTTAGTTTCTTCTTTCTTGGTCTTGTCTTTGCTGCCGACGTCTATCTTCAGGTTTTCAAGTTCCGAACCGCAGAACTTGCAATAGTAGGCATCCTTGTCGTGCCCGATTCTTCCGCAGTTGGGGCAGACGCGTCGAATCAGCTTCTTGTTGCTCTTGACCATTTCCGATGTGACGATGGCTGGCGGAACAGCCATGGTCGTATAACCCAACAGCATCACAATGGTGCTGAAGAACCGTCCGAGACTGGTCACGGGGGTAATGTCGCCATAGCCTACCGTGGTCATGGTGACCACAGCCCAGTAGATGCTGGTCGGGATGTCGGTGTACTGGGAACCCCGAACACCATTCTCGACGATGAACATCACCGTGCCCAGACAGATAACAACGATGACCACGAAGAGGAAGAAGAAGATCATCTTGTGGAGCGAGTTCTTGATGGACATGAGCAGGAGATGCCCCTCCTCGAGGAAGGCAAACAGCTTGAAGATGCGGAACACGCGGATCAGTCGGAACGATCGGAGCAAGAGCATGTAACGCGCACCGTGCAAGAAGAATCCCAGGTACATCGGAAGGATGGAGAGAAGGTCGATGATGCCGAAGAAGCTGAGCGCATAAGCACGGGGCTTGGGCGAGCAATAGAGTCGGACCAGGTACTCAATCGTGAAGAAGATGGTGAGCAGGTATTCCAGCACCACAAATGAGCGCATGACCCAAAAGTGATTGCGGAACAGGGAGTCGCACATCACAATCAGGATACTCAGTATAATGGCGACGATCAGGACTACGTCAAATTTCTTGCCGGCTTCAGTTTCGCTGCCAAAGACGATTTTGTAGAGTTTGTCTTTAAGCTCCTGGTTGGACATCAGCTTGTCCCATCTTTGTTTGAGTGTCATATCTTCTTGCAATTATGATGCAAAGATATGCAATTTTGCAATATGATGGTTAAAAAATGACCTAAAATCAGCTAAAAAAACGAGAAATTCACGTTGTTTGCACGATAGTGTTTGTTTTTTCACTATCTTTGCGGGCGTAAATCAATACTTAAAGCGACACATTCCCAATTTTAAAAACATGTCTGTACTTAGTGTTCTTGTTCGCCGTTATAGGAATCTTCGCAATCCAGCCAACCTCAAGACGGTGTTAGGTGGATTTTTGGCGCTCATTGCCTATTTCGGCATCTTGTTGATGGACCCTGCTGTCTATGGTCTTCCCAACCTCACCGCGGTGGAGGTTCGTGTGGTAGCTATCTTCCTGACTGCAGCCATTTTATGGTTGTCGGAAGCTATTCCTACCTGGTGTACGTCGGTGCTTATCATTGTCGTAATGCTGCTCACCGTTTCCGACTCCTCACTTTGGTTCATGAAGGTTGCTACGGCAAAGGATCCCATTGAGATTCAGCAGCAGTATGGCCTCGGCATCGACTACAAGGCCATCATGGCTACGTTTGCCGATCCAGTTGTCATGCTCTTCATGGGCGGTTTCGTCCTGGCTATTGCGGTCGAAAAGGTCGGATTGGACGTATTCATGGCGAAGGCTCTCCTGAAGCCGTTCGGCTCGCGCCCTGCATCGGTACTGGCAGGTTTTATCCTGGTGACTGCGCTCTTCTCGGCTTTCATCTCCAATACGGCTACGGCAGCCATGATGCTTGCATTCCTGGCTCCTGTGCTGCGTTCGTTGCCGGGCAACAGCAAGGGCAAGATTGCACTGGCTATGGCCATCCCGCTTGGCGCCAATATCGGTGGTATCGCTACACCTATCGGTACGCCTCCGAATGGCGTTGCTATGAAGTACCTCAACGATCCCGGAACACTCGATATGCTGCGTGAGGCAGGTCAGGAGGCTCATGAGGTGACATTCGGTCAATGGTGTGCGGCCATGATTCCCGTGACCTTGATTACCCTCTTCATCGGTTGGGTTGTGCTGCAGATCATGTTCCCCTTCCAGAAGGGCGAACGCATCGAAATCAAGATCCAGGGTGGTTTGCGCAAGGGATACAAGACCTGGATGGTAGCCCTCACCTTTGCTCTGACCATCATCCTTTGGTTCACGGGCGAATGGAACCACCTCAACGCTAACGTCGTGGCGCTGGTGCCTATCTGCTGCCTCTGTCTGACGGGAATTCTGCACAAGCGTGACCTCGAGAAGATTAATTGGTCGGTGCTTTGGATGGTTGCCGGTGGCTTTGCCTTGGGTCTCGGCTTCAACAAGTCGGGTCTTGCCCACGACCTCGTCACTTCCATCCCATTCGGCTCCTGGTCGCCATTGGTAGTGCTCATCATCGCAGGTATCATCTGCTGGACACTCTCCAACTTCATTTCCAATTCGGCTACGGCAGCCCTTCTCATTCCAATTCTCTGCGCTGTCGGTGTGGGCATGGGTGACAAGCTTCTCGAAATCGGAGGTCTTCGTTGCCTCCTCTTCGGCACGGCAATGGCAGCATCGCTTGCCATGACACTTCCCATCTCGACGCCTCCGAATGCCATCGCTTCTTCGACAGGCATCATCAATACTTCCGATATGGCGAAATCGGGTCTCACCATCGGCATCCTGGGTGGTATCGTTGGTTATCTGCTCTTGATTTTCTTAGGTTAATCCGAACAATTCCTCTAATACTACGTCCGAACTACTTCCCTTTAGAAGTAATTCGGACGTTTTCTTGTAGATGACGCGATTGGCTTCCGGGTGAATTAATCTTAGATTGTCGCATATCTATTTGGTAAACTAAATCATTCTGCCGCGATAGTCGCATACATTTTTTGTAGATGAAATCAGCATGCCGCAATCAGTGCTTAAAGATTTGAGAAACGAAATCGGTATACAACTATATCAAACAAAGAGGTGCTGGCAATAAAGTCAACACCTCATTTGTATATTAGGCCTCACAAAACTTTGATGGCTATTGCTTCTTCTTTCGTTTCGAGGCATCGAAGAGCATCTGCTTCTCCTCGGCAGTCAGCCCGTCGTAGCCATGCTTTGAGATTTTATCGAGGATGGCATCAATCTGCTCCTCGTGACAGCGGCGGTCAGCGTTGTAGTCCATGTCGCGCTGCTTTTCGGCTCCGATGGGGTCTCGGCGTCCTCCGCGTGTAGCTCTCATTTTGGGCTTTCGGAAGTCTTCAATCCATTTGCCGATGCTGTCAATGAGCTTCGAAGGCCAGGCACAGATGTCGGTGCCGCGTCGCTCCATCCAACCATACAAAAGGCCAAACAAGATGCCTCCGATGTGGCAGACCTGGCCTCCGGCATTGCTGCCATTGAAACCGGTGAGCACCGTGAGTGCCAGGATGATGAGCGCCAGCCACTTCATCTTGAGCCATACAACACGGACAAAGAGGTTGAGCCCAATGGTCTGCTCAGACTGACGCATGGCGACGGCAACAATCAGCGCACAGATGGCGCCCGATGCCCCAACGACGTACGAGAAGAGACGATCGAACTGGAAATAGGGGAATACGTTGTAGCAAAACAGGAAAAATACGCCGGCAAAGATGCCACTGGTGAGATAGAACGACAGCAGCTGGCGGCTGGTGTGATGCTGAAGGAAGAACTGGCCGAACCACCACAACCAAAGCATATTGAAAATGAGGTGGAACGGGTCCTGGGTGAAGTCAGCGTGGCAGAACATGTAGGTGAGCAACGTCCAAGGATGCATCAGGAAATCGTTCAGGTTGGACGGCAGGGCCAACCAGTGCGTCCAGGGGATGCCGGTCCAGACGAAGAGCACGCCGATGAGCTTCCAGAGCTGTGTGAACAGGAAGACTGCGACGGTGATGTAGATGAGTTTGCCGTAAATGGGGAGAGTCTTGTATTTGATCATAAATCAGAATGTCATGCGTTTGTCATGTTTCCATAACATGATGAGGATGAATCCGAAGAGCATGCCACCAAGGTGGGCGAAATGTGCCACATTGTCACCTGCCGTGTTGGCAACACCTGTGAAAAGCTCAAAGAGACCGTATCCGATGACGAGCCATTTGGCCTTGAGCGGCATGGGAGGGAAGAGCAGGAAGATGGTGGCATTGGGGAACATCATGCCGAATGCAAGAAGGATGCCAAAGACGGAACCAGATGCACCTACGGTGATATAGTTGTTGACGTATCCTTCACAATAGTTGAGCAGTTCGGAGTAGGACATCGCGCTGATCTGGTCGCCGGGAACACCAGGATTAGCCATCATCAAAGCTTGTGCCATCGCATCGTGCATGCCCCAACGCCAGGTGAGCTGCTGGACAAGGGCAGCACCCACGCCGCAGACCAGATAATAGATGAGGAAACGCTGCGTGCCCCAGACCATTTCGAGCAATCGTCCAAACATATAGAGCGAGAACATGTTGCTGAAGAGGTGGGTGAAGTTGGCGTGCATGAACATGTAGGTGAACGACTGCCAGACGTGATAATTCGGGGCATCGTAATAATGCAGACCCAGGAGTTGGGTGAGGTTGATTCCCTTGGTGCGAAGCACATTGTCGGCAAGGAGCATCACCACGTTAATGATGATGAGATTGAGTGTCACCGGAGTTGTCGGTGAACCAGTGTAATTATTGTTCGAAAAAGCCATGTCGATTGTTTTTTGGGTGCAAAAATAGTATTTATTTCGTAAAATTGTGCACTTAACTGAGGTATTTTATCCTTTTTCATGCAAAAAAGTTGCTTTTCGAGCAAAAATGTATTATATTTGCACCGATTTTGGCTAATTTCGGCTCATCCGGACGGCTCAAAAACGATGTTGTATTTTAAATTGATTTAGAAATCTGTCAATATAAATGAAGCGATTCTTTGGCGCCAAGTTTACCTCCACCCTCAGCATAGCGCTTGTCCTTTTTGTGCTTGGCCTGATGACCTTGGGCGGATTGGTGGCTGCGCACGTGGCAAGGGAACTTCGCGAGCGTTTCACGGTGACCATTACGGTGAGCGATGTTGCCTCGACGGACTATGGACAGCGTCTGGTGAAGAAGCTGAACAAGGCGAAATATACGGCCGATGCCATCTATGTCAGTGCCGACAGTGCCCTAAGGGTGCTGCAGACGGAACTCGGCGAGAATCCTGCCGACTTTCTGGGCTATAACCCCTTGTCACCCACTGTAGAGCTCAAACTGAAAGCCGAGTATGCCGAGGCTGATAGCATCGAGATGATTGTGAAGGAACTGAAGCGTACACAGGGTTCCAATATTGCTGCTATTGATTACAACAACACGTTGCTCGACATGGTGAATGCCAATCTTCGGCGTTTTGCCATTGTGCTGGCGGTGTTGGCAGCCGTTCTGCTCATCATTTGCGTCTCGCTCATCGGCAATACAGTTCGCCTGATTCTCCATGCCGACCGGTTCCTCATCAATACAATGCGCCTGGTTGGTGCCACCAAGTGGTTCATCCGCTGGCCTTTTATCAAGACCCATATTATTTGTGGACTGATTGCTGCAGTTGTTGCCCTTTTCGCACTTGCTGCCCTTGTTTATGGCGGAGCCAGTCAGGGTTTGGCACATGTCATTTCGGAGGTCATCCTGCAACCAGTGCCCCTTCTCATCCTGTTTGGAACCGTGGTCACCCTTGGAGTCCTGATACCTGCTCTTGCAGCCTGGTATGCCGCCGACAAGTACATGGGCAAGTCGGTGGATGATCTCTATCTGATGTAAGATAAGAAGGGATTTGAAGGGATTCTTAGGGATAGTAGGGGATTTGAAGGGACGTATGTCTTTTTTGGCCGAACCAATCGTGTCTCTTTGAACGAACCACCCATTGTTATTTGTTAATTGTTAATTGTTATTTTAAAAAGTATATGCGTCTTTGTTTAACTAAGATCAACTTCATCATCATGGGCATTGCAGCCTTGATGATTCTGATTGGGTTCATCATGACATGCGGTCCGGCCAGTACGCCTGACCATTTCAATCCTGACGTGTTCAGCAATACGCGCGTCGTCTATGGGCCCAACCTTTGTTTCTTCGGCTATCTCCTTATGATTGTGGGCATTTGTGTAAAGGGCCGCAGCAAGAAAGGAAATGTAGATTAATAATCCAAAAAGGTAATACAGAATGGATTGGTTACATGCGCTTATTCTGGGCATCGTCCAGGGCCTCACCGAGTATCTCCCCGTTTCTTCAAGCGGACATCTCGAGATTGGTAAAGCCCTGCTTGGCCCCGAAGCCGAGGCTGGCGGCCTCACGTTTGATATCGTTGTCCATGTGGCAACGGTGTTGGCCACATTGGTCATCCTCTGGAAGGAAGTGGTCTGGATCTTTTGTGGCTTGTTTTCGCCCTTCAAGAATGGCAGGATGAACAACGAACAGAAATACGTTGTCAATATCCTTGTGTCGATGATTCCTGTGGGAATTGTCGGTCTTTTTATGAAGGACAGCATCGAGTCGCTTTATGCCGACGACACCATCAAGCTGAAGGTGGTCGGTGTGTGCCTGCTTATCACGGCATCGCTTCTGGCTTTGACCCATTTCTACAAGCCGAAGGAGAAGGAGCACATCTCGGCTTGGCATGCTTTCGTAATCGGTATCGCTCAGGCATGTGCCGTGCTTCCGGGCTTGTCGCGCAGCGGTTCTACCATTGCGACAGGCCTCTTGTTAGGCAATAGCCGCTCTTCGCTTGCACAGTTCTCGTTCCTGATGGTTATTCCGCCTATCCTCGGCGAGGCCCTGCTCGATTTCAAGCATATCGTAGCTCCCTCGGCCGAATACCTTGCTTCCCACAACATGACAGAGCCTGTCGGACTCCTGCCCCTTGCCGTCGGGTTCGTTGCTGCTTTCATCAGCGGCTGCTTCGCCTGCAAATGGATGATTGCCCTGGTCAAGAAGTGCAAGCTCGTCTATTTCGCCATCTACTGTGCGCTGGCTGGAATCTTGACCTTGGTATTCCTCTAGAATCTCAAGAGCCTCTAGGCAATCTAGACTCTTCGGAAGCATGAAGATATACAATTTCATCGAGGGCGAAGTCCTGGCGTTCGACAAGCCGCTCACCTGGACGTCCTTCAATCTGGTCAAGGTGGTGCGCAACAATCTGAGCCGTCGTCTCGGTATAAAGCGACTTAAGGTGGGACATGCCGGTACGCTCGATCCTCTTGCCAGCGGGGTGATGATTCTTTGTACGGGCAAGTGCACAAAGCTGATCGATCAGCTTCAGTCCGGAACGAAGGAATATGTTGCCACCTTGCGCCTGGGTTGTACAACTCCGTCGTTCGATGCCGAACACCCCATCGATGCAACCTATCCCACGAGCCACATCACCGAGGCGTTTGTCCAAGAGGTGTTGAGCCATTTCCGTGGATCCATCTGGCAGGTTCCCCCCGTCTATTCCGCCTGCAAGGTAGAGGGCCGTCGGGCTTTCGACTACATCCGGCAGGGCGAAGAGGTGGAACTGAAAGCCAAGGAGCTGGTCATCGATGAACTGGAGCTTCTGGACCTGCATTTGCCGGAGCAGGGTATTATTTCGCTTCATGCACCAGAGGTTGCCAAGATGGCACGCGAAGACATCCGCATCAAGGATTACGGACGCAACAAGGAGTCGTACGTGATCGCTGAAGCAACCGACATCGATATTGCCCGTTTGCCCTATTTGCAGATACGGGTGGTCTGTTCAAAAGGGACATATATCCGAGCCCTTGCTCGTGACATTGGCCAGGCTTTGAATAGCGGTGCTTACCTGATTGGCCTGCGCCGCACCCGAGTCGGTGACATCCGGATTGAAGATTGTCTGCCGGTCGAAAATGTCGAGCAGTGGTGTTATTCAGTTCCCATTGTGGAACAAGCTGAACAAGATAATAATTTGATGGACAAATAGTTCCCATCGTCAACCAGTAACTTAAAAATATTCCTGCCGTGAAGTTAAGTCAGTTCAAATTCAAACTCCCCGAGGAGCGTTTCGCATTATTGCCTTGCGAGCATCGTGACGAATGCCGCATGATGGTGCTTCATAAGAAGAGCCATAGCATCGAACACAAGATATTCAAGGACTTCATCAACTATTTTGATGACAAGGACCTCGTGCTCTTCAATGATACCAAGATCTTCCCCGCTCGACTTTATGGAAATAAAGAGAAGACAGGTGCCCGCATCGAGGTGTTCCTCTTGCGCGAACTCAATCCGGATATCCGTTTCTGGGATGTGCTGGTCGATCCGGCCCGCAAGATCCGCATCGGCAACAAACTATATTTCGGTGAGGATGAGAGCCTGGTGGCCGAGGTTATTGACAACACCACATCGCGTGGCCGTACGTTGCGCTTCCTGTACGATGGTTCGCACGACGAGTTCATCGAGACGCTTTATGGATATGGCGAGACTCCTATTCCTCCATCGCTCAAGCAGCGCCGTGACGTCATCGATACACCTGTCGATGAGGAGCATCCCTTTACCGATCGGGAGCGCTATCAGACCATCTTTGCTCGCAACGAGGGTGGCGTTGTGGCGCCTCAGGCAGCCTTGCACTTCAGCCGTGAGCTGCTCAAGAGGATGGAGATCAAGGACATCAACTTCGACTTTATCACCGTCCATAGCAACCAGGGCAATTTCCGCGACATCGACGTGGAGGATTTGACCAAGCACAAGATGGATTCCGAGCAGATCTTCATCAGCGAGGAGGTGGCCGAGCGTGTTAATGCTACCAAAGATGCCGGTCATCATGTCTGTGCGGTCGATACTTCGGTAATGCGTGCCATCGAATCGAGCGTTTCGACAACCGGTCACCTGAAGCCCTTCGAAGGATGGACCAACAAGTTCATCTTCCCGCCCTACGACTTCTCGATTGCCGACTGCATGGTGGCCAATTTCTATGAGCCTTACAGCACCTTGCTGATGCTGTCTTCGGCTTTCGGAGGCTACGAGTTTGTCATGGAGGCCTATAAGCTGGCCATCAAGGAGGGCTACATGTTCGGCCCCTATGGTGATGCGATGCTGATTCTGCCGGATTGATGTGCCAGCACATTGTTTATATCGGATTGGGCAGCAATCTGGGCGATGGACCGAAGAATCTCGATACTGCTGTCGCCTGGCTGCAGAAGGAGGCGGGCGAAGTGCTCTTCACGTCGGCCTACATCCAGAGTGAGCCGTGGGGCTTCAAGAGCAGCCACAGCTTCACGAATGCGGTGACCGTGGTTCGTACCGAGCTGGAGCCTCTGTCCTTGCTTGACCTGACCCAACTGATTGAGCGCCGGATGGGCCGCACCCGAAAACGCAAGCGCGGCGAGGGGTATGCCGACCGCGTCATCGATTTGGATCTGCTCCTGTATGACAATATCTGCATCGAGTCGGAGCGGCTTACCATCCCGCATCCACATATTGCCGACCGCGAATTCGTCCGGCTTCCTCTGGAGGAGTGCCGGTCCTTCATGCGGGAAACTTACCCATTGATTGACCCATTAACAATAAATGAATAAAACAAAACCTTTATGAACAGTTTTTGGAAAACAGTGTTGGCCGTCATTGTCGGCACACTTTGCGTGAGCATCATCAGTTGTCTTTTCACAACCTGTGTCTTTGTGGGCATGATTGCTTCGTCGTCATCATCCGACAAGGGTGTCACTACGAAGGAGGGTGATGTGATGCTGCTCAAGATCAACGGTCCCGTGACCGAGATTCCATCTTCTATGCCTTTCGCCTTTGATTTGCTGGGCGGCATCTCCAAGTCGCAGGAACTCAGTCTGCGTGGCTACCTCAATGCTATTGCTTGCGCCAAGGCTGATCCCAACATCGCAGGCATCTATCTCAACACCGATGGTATGTCGGCTTCTCCTGCCAGCTATGAGGCTATTCACGATGCGCTCGTCGATTTTCGTGCCAGCGGCAAGTGGATTATTGCCTACAACGACAGCTATGGCATGGGACAGTACTACGTGGCTTCGGCTGCCGACTCGGTGTATGTCAACACCATCGGCTCAATCACCTTCGACGGCATGTCGAGCGTGCTGACCTATCCGAAAGGGTTGCTCGACAAGCTCAACATCGAGATGCAGGTTTTCCGTGTAGGACAGTTCAAGAGCGCTGTTGAGCCTTATATGATCGAGCACATCAGTGATGCAAACCGCCTGCAGGTCGAGACCTATCTGCGCAATATCTGGGATCAGCAGGTGAAGGACATCGCTGCTTCGCGTAACATCCCGATCGAGACGCTCGAATCGCTGGCCAACCAGGCTGTCAGCTATATGCTGCCCGAAGAACTGGCTCAGACGGGTCTCGTTGATGGTATGCTCTACAAGAGCGATGTTGAGAAGATCCTGCTCGCCAAGATGGGTATGGAGGAACTCGAGAAGCATGCCGTCACGGCAAGCCAGATGGTCAATAACTACACCAAGCTGTTCCCCGAGACCGGTGAGAAAATTGCCGTTCTCTATGCTTCGGGCGAAATTGCCAGCGATGCCAAGGGTACTGGTGACGACATTTACTACGATGACCTCATCAAGGATATCCGTAAGATTGCCGAAGACGAGAAGGTCAAGGCTTGTGTGCTTCGCGTCAACAGTCCCGGCGGCAGCGGTTTCGCCAGCGAGCAGATCTGGAAGGCCCTCATGGACCTGAAGGCTGCAGGCAAGCCCCTGGTTGTTTCGATGGGCGACTATGCTGCCAGCGGCGGTTATTACATCAGCTGTATGGCCGACTATATCGTTGCCGAGCCCAATACCCTGACGGGTTCAATCGGTGTATTCGGTGTAATTCCGAACTTCAGTGGCTTGGCTACGGGCAAACTTGGCGTCAACTTCGAGGAGGTCAAGACGCATGAATTTGGTTCACTTACCACTATGCGTCGCGCCAGTGAAGCTGAGGCTGCCAAGGTTCAGAAGGGCATCGATTCCTTCTACGACCTCTTCACCAAGCGTTGCGCTGAGGGCCGTGGTATGGAGCAGGACAGCATCAAGGCCATTGCAGGCGGTCGCGTCTGGACCGGTTCGGATGCAGTCAATATCGGCCTTGTCGATGAATTGGGTGGCATCAACACCGCATTGGCCAAGGCAGCCGAACTGGCTGGCATCGCCGATAGCAAGTACTATCGCGCTGTATTCCCCGAGGCCAAGTCCTCTTACGAGACGTTGATGGAGATGTTCGACGATACCAAGCAGGACCTGACCCTTCGTATTGCTGATCACTTTATCGGCAGTACTCCCGCCGACCGTGAGGCATTGAAGTTCATCGAACACCTGAAGAATGCCGACCGCATCCAGGCACGCTCTTTCGATGCTATAGTCTATTAAATGTGCTCATGAATCTCCCCAAGGTAAAAAATTATACTTTGCTCGCTCCGCTCTCCGGCCTTTACGGCCTGGGAGTGTGGGTGCGCAAAAAGTTGTTCGATTGGGGACAGATCAAATCCACATCGTTCGAGGATGTTGTGCCCGTCATCTGCGTCGGCAATCTGGCCGTAGGAGGCACGGGCAAGACCCCTCATACCGAGTATCTGGTGAATCTCCTGCATCGCAACGGCTATGGCCCCATTGCTGTGTTGAGCCGTGGCTATAAGCGGCGTAGCGAGGGATTCCATGTGGCAATGCCGCGCGTCGGTAGAGAACCCGACCCCAAGATTACAGCCAATCTTTTGGGGGACGAGCCTTACCAGCTCTATCGCAAGTTTCCTTTTCTGATTGTAGCGGTCGATGCCCGTCGCGTGCACGGAATTGAGGCGTTGCTGAAACTCGATGCTCCTCCGCAGGTCATTATCCTCGACGATGCGATGCAGCACCGTCGTGTGAAACCGGGTCTCACCATCTGTCTGAGCAGTTACAACCGTATCCTCTACAAGGACATGCTACTGCCGGCAGGTCGTCTTCGAGAACCCATATCGGGCGTCGCCCGTGCCGACATGATTGTCGTGACAAAGTGCCCGAAGGCGTTGCGTTCGGAGGAGGAGACCGAGATTGTGGCCAATCTCCCGACACGTCTCGACCAGCCTATCTTCTATTCTGCTTTTCGCTACGGGATGCTGGTCAACCTCGATACGCTGGAGGAATGCGACATCGACCATTCGACCGAGGTGCTCATCGTGGCTGGTATCGCCGATCCCAAGGTCATGGAGGATTATGTGCATACGCATTACCGTCTCCTCGACATCATGAGCTATGGCGATCATCATCATTTCACCGAGAAGGATATCCAGACAATCCAGGCAAGACTGGATGATGTCAACGGCAGGGGATATGTCTCGAATGACAGTGGAAACAGGGCCGTCATCATCACCACCGAGAAGGATGCTGCGCGACTTGTCAATCATCCGGCTGTTACCGATGAGCTTCGCAAGCGCATCTATATCCTCCCTACCGAGGTCTATTTCCTTAAGAATCATGCCGACAGGTTTGACAAGATTGTTCTCGATTATGTTCGAAAACCACGTGCCGGCATTGTGAAAGGTTCTAATCTTACTATTGGCAAATAAAACGCAAGCATGGAAATCAGTCATTACGGCGAGTTCGGCCTGATACGTCATCTCACAGAAAATTTCCCGCTCAAGAATCCCAGCTCGGTCTATGGCGTGGGGGATGACTGTGCGGTGATCAACAACCTGCCCGACGAGGGACAGACAGTGGTAACGACCGATCTGCTTCTCGAAGGCATTCATTTTGACCTGACCTACTGCCCGCTTCGCCATTTGGGCTATAAAGCGTGTGTCGTGAACTTCAGCGATGTCTATGCTATGATGGGTACACCTCGTCAGATAACGGTATCGTTAGGCATTTCGAAGCGTTTCAGCGTGGAGGACCTCGACGAGTTGTATGCCGGCATGAAGATGGCCTGCGATATCTATGGCGTCGATCTGGTGGGCGGTGACACGTCTGCTTCGATGACAGGTCTTGTCATTTCGATTACGGCCATTGGTGTGGCCAAGAAGCCGGTCTTCCGCAACGGGGCAAAGCCAAACGACCTGGTCTGTGTAAGCGGCGATCTCGGTGCCGCCTATATGGGCCTGCAGCTCCTCGAACGGGAGAAGGCTGTGTTCTGGCGGGAGTACAATGAGTGGCGTCGCACCAGCAACAACGGGGCCGATGGCTCCAATGCTCCTAAGTTCCAGCCCAAGTTTGAAGGACGCGAGTATCTGCTCGAACGACAGCTCAAGCCAGAGGCACGTAAGGATATCGTCAAGGCTTTGCAGGAGGCGGGCATTACCCCAACCAGCATGATGGACATCAGCGATGGTCTGTCGAGCGAAATGCTCCACATCTGCAAACAGAGCCACGTGGGCTGTCGAATCTATGAGGAACGGCTGCCCATCGATTATCAGACTGCTGTTCAGGCTGAGGAATTCAATCTCAACGTGACTACGGCGGCCATGAATGGTGGCGAAGATTACGAGTTGCTCTTCACGGTGCCTTTGGCACAGCATGAGCTTATCCAGCAGATTGCCGGCGTCCGGCTGGTTGGTCATATTACGGATGAAAAGCTCGGATGTGCTATGATTACGCGCGATGGAAACAGCGAGGTGACGCTGAAGGCTCAGGGCTGGAACGCATTTGTGGATTAGTTCGGCAGGTTTCTTCGGTTCGAAATCCCGATATGCCGGAATCCCGGTATTTCGTTATACCGTTATACCGTTATTCCGAAATTCCGAAATCCCGAAAACTTATAAACACCCAAATTATAATTTTATACATGAAACGCCTTTTTCTTCTCGTTTTAGCAGCGGTTTTGCTGCCTTTTACTCTTTTGGCAAAGCCTAAAGTCAAGACACAGGTCGATCTTTGGCCGGATGGCACTCCGGTCGGTGAGTGGTTCCACGATCTGACACCCGTCAACGTGGAGTCCCTGGGCAAACAGTACAAACTGACCGACTACGGTATCTTCGCCGATGGTACCGTACACACACAGCAGATTCAGGATTTGATTGACAAGATAGCAGCCGAAGGAGGCGGTGTTCTTGTTGTGCCAGCTGGCACGTATATCACCGGCGGTATCTATTTCAAGCAGGGCACTCATCTGCACCTCCTGGAAGGTGCTACCTTGCAGGGTTCGGACTTCATTGGCGACTATCAGCTGGCAAAGACTCGTATGGAAGGGGAAACCTGCACCTATTTCGAGGCTTTGATCAATGTGAAGGGACTGGACGGATTCACCATCACTGGCAAGGGAACCATCGACGGCAATGGATTGAAGTATCATCAGTCGTTCTGGCTTCGCCGCAAGTGGAATCCCAAGTGTACCAACAAGGACGAGCAGCGTCCGCGCCTTGTTTATGTGTCTGACTCTAAAAACGTGACCATCGAGGGGGTACGCCTCCAGAACTCTGCCTTCTGGACGACACATATATATAATAGTTCGCGTGTGAAGATGATTGACGTTTCAATCTTCAGCCTTGCCCAGCCCAACACACACAAGGGTCCATCGACCGATGCCATTGACCTCGATGTCGTCGAAGATGTGCTCGTGCATGGCTGCTATATGGAGGTGAACGACGATGCCGTAGCCATGAAGGGCGGCAAAGGTCCCTGGGCCGACGACCCGAACAAGAGCGAAGGCAATGGTCCCAACCGCAATGTGCTCATCGAGGACTGCACCTACGGCTTCTGCCACGGTTGCCTGACCTGCGGTTCGGAATCGGTCTTCAATCACAATATCATCCTGCGTCGCATCCAGGTCAATCATGCCACCCGTCTGCTGTGGCTCAAGATGCGCCCCGATACGCCACAGCGCTACGAATACATCACCGTCGAGAACATCACCGGCCAGGTGTCGCGTGTGCTTTATATTCGTCCCTGGACCCAGTTCTACGACTTGAAGGACCGTAAGGATACTCCCATGTCCTACAGTGATCACATCACCCTGCGCAACTGCACCATCGATTGCGACATATACAAGGAGATTGAACTCAAGCCCGACCAGTATGAACTCTCCAACTTCGTATTCGAGAACATGAACATCAATGAGAAGAGTCCCGAAAAGGCTCCAAAGCTCGATGATGCTGGCGGACACGTTTTCTGGACAGATAAATAATCATTTTAACACACACATCTATGAAGAAACTTTTTTTGTCTTTCATCTTAGGAGCATTGACCCTTTCGGGCATTGCACAAGACCAGCTCCCATCGCGCGCTGAAGTCCTCAAACTCGCCCAGAAGGTGAACTCCTGGTTTATGAAGAAGTACGACCCGGCTGACGCATTTCTCGGAGGCGGAAAGGTTCGCACCACCAACCTCTGGACACGCGCCGTCTATCACGAGGGCCTTTGCGCACTCTATAGCATCTATCCGCTCGAAGAGTATTACGAGTATAACCTGAAGATGGCCGAGGGCAACAAGTGGAGCCCCCGTTATGGCGCCTATAGCCTCGATGCCGACAACTATGCCTGCGTGCAGACCTATGTCGACCTCTATCGCCTGGAACCGGAATCCTACAAGCTCCGCAAGTCCATCGCGTGTTTCGATGCCATCGTAAACAACCCCGACAACAGCGGCTGGTGGTGGATTGATGCCATCCAGATGGGAATGCCAGCTTTCGCCAAGCTGGGCCGCACAACGGGTAACCACAAGTATTGGGACAAGATGTGGGCCATGTACGAATACACCCGCAATCAGTACGATGGCGGACTGTGGAATGCTGCCGAGGGACTCTGGTGGCGTGACCACGACTTCAATCCTCCCTATACCACACCCAATGGCAAGAACTGCTACTGGAGCCGTGGCAACGGCTGGGTAGTCGCTGCCTACGTCCGTACGATGGACGAGCTTGACGAACCCGCTGCTCCCGTCAAGAGGGGACAGGTTGTGGCCGATCCCTATCACTACAACGACTATAAGGCCGACTTCATCGCCATGTGCAAGGCCCTCAAGGGCATTCAGCGTGAGGATGGCTATTGGAACTGCGACTTGGGTGACCCCGATAACTTTGGCGGTCCCGAGACTACAGGCACGGCACTCTTCATCTATGGTATGGCTTGGGGCGTGCGCAAGGGCTATCTCGATCGGGATGAGTTCATGCCAACCATCGTCAAGGGATGGAAAGCTCTGGCCAAAGCTGTTCAGCCCAGTGGCTTCGTCGGCTACATCCAGGGCACTGGCAAGGAGCCGAAGGATAGCCAGCCCATCACCGTTGACGGCAAGCTCGACTTCGAGGATTTCGGCATCGGATGCTGGCTGCTGGCCGCTACCGAGGTCTGGAAACTCTCGCCTGGCGAACAGGGCCTTGGGGTAGCTCGACTTGCTGCACAGAAGAAATAATTCATATTCCTCTTTTACTCTCTAAACAATGATCAAGAGACTTATCTTCCCATTTGCCTCACTCTCCCCATTCGCGAGGGCAGGGGTGGGGCTCCTCTTCGCCCTCTTCACCCTTTTCCCTGAAACAGTCAGCGCCCAGGAGTGGCCTGTTGTCAAACAGGAGGCCAAGCCGGGCACCCGCTGGTGGTGGCTGGGCAGTGCTGTCGATAGTGTCAACTTGACCTACAACCTCGAGACCTACGCCAAGGCTGGCATCGGTGCAGTTGAGATTACTCCCATCTACGGTGTGCAGGGCAACGAGAAGAACGACATCGACTTCCTGTCGCCACGTTGGATGCGTATGCTCGGTCATGTCGAGGCCGAAGGGAATCGCCTGGGCATCGAAATCGATATGAACACGGGTACCGGTTGGCCGTTCGGCGGTCCAGAGGTAACTGTCGATGAAGCGGCCACACGCGTCTATTTCACCACCTGGCATGCAGGCGAGGTTCAGCCGGAATTGTCCGAAAAGGAAAAGAAGAACTTCCCCAAGCTGCAGAAGGTCTATGCCTATCTCAACCTGAACGAGATTCTCGAGGTAGAGGAACAGGCCAAGGAAATCAAGAAGGAGTCGAAGCGCAAGGAATTTCTGGATAATTACCGGTTCGACACCCTTTTCGTGGCCTATTATATTGCCAAGACGCGTCAGCAGGTGAAACGTGCAGCTCCCGGCGGCGAAGGCTATGTGCTGGACCACTTCAACCCAACAGCTGTCCAGAACTACTTCAAGCGTTTCGACAAGGCTTTCGCTGCAAGTGGTGTGCCCTATCCGCACACGTTCTTCAACGATAGTTACGAGGTCTATGAAGCCGACTGGACACCTGCCATGCTCGAGGAGTTCAAGGCGCGCCGCGGCTATGCTCTCGAGGAATTTTTCCCCGTTTTCATGGATGCGAGCTACAACGACTCGAAGTATTTCTCAATCAATCAGCGGACCTATCCCCAGTCCAAGGCTGTCCGCTTCAGAACTCACGAAGACGTCATTGCTGATTATCGCATGACACTCCATGACTTGTTGATGAAGATGTTCACCAACCCGTGGGTCAAGTGGGCGCATAAGCATGAGGCCAAGGTGCGCAACCAGGCGCATGGAAGCCCTGCCAACCTCCTCGATATCTATGCGGCTGTCGATATCCCCGAAATCGAGAGCTTCGGTCTTTCCGACTTCGGCATCGTGGGTCTGCGTTCCGATACGCTGACACGCAAGAACGACTCCGACCTTTCGATGTTGAAGTATCCTGCTTCGGCTGCCCATTTCTATGGCAAGGAGTTCGTTTCGGCCGAAACCTTCACATGGCTTACCGAACATTTCCGCACCTCGCTCAGCCAGTGCAAGCCCGATTTCGACCTGATGATGGTGGCGGGTGTCAACCACTGCTATTTCCATGGAACGACCTATTCTCCCAAGGACGCTCCCTGGCCGGGTTATTTGTTCTATGCCTCGATGGAGATGTCCCCCATCAACACGATTTGGGAGGATGCGCCGGCCTTCTTCGAGTATATGACGCGTGTCCAGTCGTGGATGCAGTATGGACAGCCCGACAATGACTTGCTCGTCTATCTTCCATTCAATGACATTATCCAGGAATATCCAGGCCGTCTTCTGCAGTTCGATATCCATTCGATGGCAAAGAAGGCACCCCGCTTCATCCATGCGGTCAATACCATCTACAACGCGGGCTACGACATGGACTATTGCTCCGACCGCATGATTCTCGACATCACCGGTGTCGATAACAACGGCTACATCATCGCGCCAAGTGGTGTGCGCTACAAGGCATTGATTCTGCCTGAGGTCCGGATGCTTCCCGACAACGTCAAGGCTCGTCTGGAGAAATGGAAGGTCTTCGGAGCAACCATCATTTCTGTGGATAGTCCCGATGAGTATGTCTCGGCGTTGAAGCAGTTCCCGAAAATTGTGCCCGAGGATATGACCGCGCTGCATGGACTCAAGTTCATCCGTCGCCACAATGTCTCCGGATATCATTACTTCATCACCAGCTTGCAGGACAAGGGGGTCGATGGATGGGTCGCTTTGGCAACCGAAGCCCACCGTGCTTATCTCTTCAATCCGTTGACGGGCGGGATACAGGAGACTCCCGTGCGTAAGCAGAACGGGCGCTCCGAGGTTTATCTCCGTCTGGCAAGTGGCGAGAGCTGTATCCTCCAGACCATTGTCGCCGATCGACAGATCACGGAATTCCAGGGCCAGCATCTCATCTCGAACTCAAAACCAAAAGCACAAATCACTCGGCTTTCACCAACGCCCCGCAGATTGATGACTCCCATTGACCTGACCGGCAATTCCTGGACATTGACGCCCAGAAATTTTGAGACATGGGGAAGTCTGAAATCCCAGACCATCCGTGGACTCAAGCCGTGGACGGCTCTTGGCAAGACTTGGGAAACCGGCAAGGGAACGGTGCGCTATAAGACTACAGCGAATGTGCCGGCTGGCGCCATCAGCGGCTCATCCGATGTGATTCTTGACTTGGGCGATGTGCGCGAAAGTGCGCATGTCTATATCAACGGTCGCGATGCAGGCGTTGTGTTTTGCGCGCCCTTCCAGCTGAGTGTCGGCAAGTATCTGCATGCCGGCAGCAACACCATTGAGATCGATGTGACAGGTCTTGCCGCCAACTACGTGGCCGAGATGGACCGCCAGGGCATCGTGTGGCGTATCTTCAAGAATGCCAACATCGCTAACCTCAAGGGAGGCGCAGTCAGCTACTATGGCAACTGGGACATTATGCCCGGTGGCCTCAATTCCACTGTCCAATTGGTTCCTGTCAAATAGTTTATATTGCTAACAATTAATTGTTAATTCATAATTGTTAATTGTAAATTATTAATTGTTAATTGTTTTTGTTAATTGAAAATAGCAGCCTTATTATCAGGCGGCGTGGACAGCAGCGTTGCTGTCCACCTGCTTTGTGAGCAGGGTTATCGTCCCGACCTCTTCTATATCAAGATCGGCATGGATGATGACGGCTATAGTTGCCCTCAGGAAGAGGACCTCGAGATTGTGCAGGCCATGGCGCGTCGCTACGGCCTGACGTATGACGTGGTCGATTTGCAGAAGGACTATTGGGACAATGTTGTGGCCTATACCATTGACAAGGTGCGTCGCGGCTTCACGCCCAATCCCGATGTGATGTGCAATCGCCTGATCAAGTTCGGGGCCTTCGACCAGAAGGTCGGACATCTCTACGACAAGACAGCAACCGGTCATTACGCCACGGTGATTGAGGAGGATGGCCGTTCGTGGCTCGGCACTACGCCCGATCCCGTGAAGGACCAGACCGATTTCCTGGCTCAACTGACTGGTTTGCAGGTGGCGCACAGCATGTTTCCCATCGGTAAGATGGCGAAGGGGGAGGTGCGACGCATTGCCGAAGAGGCTAAGTTGCCCAGTGCCCATCGAAAGGATTCGCAGGGCATCTGTTTTCTGGGGAAGATCAACTACAATCAGTTCATCGAGCGTTTCCTGGGCACGAAAGAGGGTCCCATTGTGGAGATTGAGACCGGCAAGGTGCTGGGGCATCACCAGGGATTCTGGTTCCACACCATCGGTCAGCGCAAGGGACTCTATCTGAGTGGCGGCCCTTGGTTTGTGGTTAAGAAGGACATCGACGAAAACATCATCTATGTGAGCAAGGGCTATCAGCCCGAGGCGCAGATGAAGGACGAGCTGCTGATGCGCGACATGCATTGGATTACCCTGAATCCCTACGAAACACCGACTACGGTCTTTCCCGTCACCGATGAGGAAGTTCCCGTCCTTTTCAAGATTCGACACGTCGCCGAACTTCGTTCCGGTCGCCTTAACCGTCGCGCAGATGATAGCTATTTTCTCAAGATGGATCAGAAGACCAACGGCGTTGCCCCTGGCCAATTTTGTGTCATCTACACGCCCGATGGCCGCATCTGCTTGGGTTCGGGCGAAATTGCATACTATTAACCCTTAAATAATTTTTTGTTATGAGAAAACTCTTTTTTTGGATGATGACCACCCTTGCTTTGGTCATTATGATGACGAGTTGTGGCGAGTCTGACGACTATGCGTCAGCCATTCCTTCCGATGCTGTATTTGTCGCCAAGATCAACGTTGCTTCGATGGTAAAGAAGTCGGCCGTGATGAGTACTCCCGATATCAAGGACCAGATTGAGGCTGCCATCGAAGAGACACCCGAGAATCTTCGTGCAAAGGTACAGGAGATCAAGGACAATCCCGACAATAGCGGCATTGATTTCAGCAAGCCTATCTATTTCGCGGTGACCAGCGTGTCGCGCAGCCGTGCCATGGTCGTTGCAGCTGTCAAGGACCGCAAGAAGGTGGAGGAACTCTTCAAGACATTCGGCGAAGATCCCAGCGCAAACATGGATGTGGTTAAGCGTGGCGCCTTCAGCGAGGTGGAAACGGGCGAAGACTTCTGCAAGCTCGCTTTTGGTGACAACAGCGTCGTCTTTTCGTTCAATTTCGATGGCAAGAGTGCGGAGGATGCTGTTTCACTTTTGAGCCAGGAGTCCAGCAAGAGCATCCTTTCGGACAATAAGTTCGACCAGCTTCTTGGCGAAGGCTCCGATTTTGCAATGTACTATGATTATGGTTCATTGATGAAGTCGGTGAACACCTTGACGGGCAATCGTTCAAAGGCTGATATCTTCGAAGGGGCCATTGGTAACCTGTCGGTTAATTTCGAGAACGGTGAAATCGTCGTGAAGTCAAAGCTCGATAGCGACAACGAGCAGTATAAGCAGATTCTCAGCTGTGTGAAGCCAGCCAAGGGTGCCTTCTTGTCGAGCATTCCCGCAGATAGCTACGTAGCCATGCAGGTTGGTGTCTCCGATCTGACACCCATGTCGGCTTTCATCAAGGATCAGATGCCGAAAAGCCAGTATGATGAGGCAAACAACGCCTTGAGCCAAAGTTTCGGCATGGATATAGAGGCTATTGAGCGGAGCATCGGTGGCGACATGGCCATGTTTGTCGCTCCACAAGTGGGTGCAGAATATCCCACCTTCGGCGTGGGTATTCAGCTGAAGGACGATCAGCTTTGGAAAAAGATTCAGGAGTTGCTCGATCCCATGGCTGAACAATCACCCGAAATCGAAAAGATTGCTACAGGCTATGTCCTCAATCTGGCTTCGGCCTTGGGTTGCGACTATGCGTTGTCCTTTGACGATGGCAAGCTCTCCTTCCTTCCAAAGGACGCTCCGAGCCAGTCGTTCAAGTCCAATCCGTATGCCAAGACATTGGATGATGGCGGCGTGGTAGTTGATATCGAAGGTATTCTTGCCAACCCCTCGGTGAAAGCCTTTGCTCAGAGAGATCGGGAAGTGGCTGCACTTCTTTCCTTCTGCAGTACCTTCAAGGCCATTACCGCCCAGTATCAGGATCCTACTAAAGTCCAGCAGGCTCGTATCATCATGGCGAACGACAAGAATGCACTTGCCTCTCTTGTTGATGCCGGCATCGATGCCTTCATGACCATGCAGACGAATTAAGCTATCTGCAATCAATTGTTAATTGTTAATTATTAATTGTTAATTGATTACAGACCTCACCCTTCATCAACTTCTGCCAAATGTCTTCGCTGACACTGGAATCGAACAGGTGTCATCGGACGTTTGGCAGGTTGATTTGACCTTTCATCGAGGACAATCCTATCTTGTCGAGGCCTCTTCAGGTCGCGGCAAGACTTCGTTGTGCATGTTCCTCTATGGATTGCGCACCGATTATAGGGGAGAGATCACAGTCACTACGCAGGAGGGCGCAACTCATCGCTTGTCTGAATTGGATCTTGATGAATTGAGGCAGCGAAACCTGGCGATGATGTTTCAGGATAATCGGCTTTTCTCTGAGCTGACGCCAGTCGAAAACTGCCTGCTCAAGAATCGGCTGACCAGTCATTTGTCGGAGCAGGACATCCGCTCGAAGCTCGTGCGTCTTGGTCTTGAATCGAAGCTCGATATCCCTTGCGAACTATTGTCCTTGGGCCAGCAGCAACGAGTCGCATTTGTGCGAATGCTCTGTCAGCCAGCCGACTTCTACTTGCTCGACGAACCGGTCAGTCATCTTGATGACGAGAATGCTTGTTTGATGAGCGAAATGCTTCAGCAAGCACAAGCCACCACCGGTGCAGGCCTCATTCTCACCTCCATCGGCCGCCATCTTCCCTATAGTTACGATCACATTTTGAAGCTTTAATCGCGAACGAGTCAAAGAGTCCACAAGACTACAAGTCAACAGGTTCACAAGTCCACGAGTTCAAAGCCTCCCCTCTTAACCCTTCGCTTCGAGCTCTGCTCGCGCGCAACGAAGTGAGCAACCCCACAAACCCCTCGAACCCCTCAAACCTCTCGAACCCCTCAAACCACTCCCATGCGCCTTCTCTTCAAATTACTTCGCAGGAACTTGAATCTTTGGCAGATGCTGGGATTTTCCATCGCCAATCTCCTGGGTGCCGTCATCGTCCTCTTCGGCATTCAGGCATATCGTGATTTGGATGCGGTATTTGGCGCGGAAGATTCCTTCCTCTCTTCCAATTATCTCGTGCTTTCGAAGCCCGTCAATGTCCTGTCAACCATCACGTCGTCCCTCGGTGTACATCCCGGATTCGATGAGGAAGAGATACAGGCGCTGGAGCAGCAGTCGGGCGTGACGGGGGTAGGACGTTTTCAGGCAGCGCAGTTCAATGTCTATGGGTCGGTTGATATTGGAGGAACACAGATGTCCACCGCCATGTTCCTCGAGTCGGTGCCCGATGAATTCCTCGACTTTTCCGATGACATGGACGTTGACTGGAAGGCATCCGTAGAGGGAGAGTTTGTCCCGATTATCATTCCCCAGTCTTACTTGAACCTTTACAACTATGGTTTTGCAGCCTCCCGTGGTATGCCGCAGATGGGGGAGAATCTGCTCTCTAAGTTCACCATGGTGCTGACGTTGTATGGCCAGGGGGAGGTCCATCGTTATCGTGCCCGTGTCGTTGCACTTTCCAATCGGCTCAATACCGTCTTGGTTCCCGAGGGTTTCCTCACTGAGGCGAACGAGCGTATGGGACGGAAGGACAAGTCGCCGTTGCCCTCCAGGCTGATTGTTGCGACGCAGACCAGCGACGCTTCCTCAGAATTATTGACCTACATTGAGGAGATGGACTACGTTGTCGAAGGCAATGCCGACGAGACGTTGCGTATGCAGACTTTCGTGCATGGCATACTTTGGGCCGTCATCGCATTGGGCCTGGTTGTCTCTGTGCTGGCTTTCTTCCTGTTGCTCATCAGTATCCTGCTGCTCATCGAGAAGAATCGCGAAAAACTATCCACGCTTCATGCCATCGGTTATGGTCTTTCCCCGATTGCCAGGCCCTATCAGCTCCTGGCACTCTCGCTCGATGTCCTCGTCTGGCTCCTCGCAGCCATCGTCGTATCTGTGGTCTATCCTCTTTTCTCCCGTTTCCTGGCAGGAGTCATGCCCGGTTTCGAACCCAACAGCCTTGCATTGGTTTGGCTCGTTGCCTT
>JAEEUA010000164.1 GCA_016286775.1 Bacteroidales bacterium | reverse complement strand
CCTCGTCGAGACCAAGATTCTGCGCGAACCCACGGTGGCCGACTACAAGCGCATCCTTGCCGAAGCACAGGAGTTCGAGGCCGATTCTGTGCTTGGTGTCGGTGGCGGCTCGGTGATGGATGTGGCCAAGCTTGTGGCGACGTTCCTCCACTCTGAACAGACCATCGAGGAGTGTTTCGGCATCGGCTTTGTGAAGCATCGCGGCGTATGGTTTGCCTGTGTACCCACCACAGCGGGCACCGGCAGCGAAGTGTCGCCAAATGCCATCCTGCTCGATGAGAGCGACAACGGCAAGAAAGGTGTCATCTCCGACCACCTGCTTGCTGATGTAGCGTATCTTGACCCAGCTTTGACCCTCAGCATGCCGACCCGTGTCACAGCCGAGACAGGCATGGACGCCCTGACCCATTGCATCGAGGTATATACCAACAAGTATGCCCATCCCGCCGTTGACATGTATGCTCGCTATGGCATCCAGCTCATCGCCAGTCACTTGCTGCGCGCCGTCAAGGATGGTCATGACATCGAAGCTCGCGAAGCCATGCTGTTCGGTTCGATGTATGGTGGTCTTGGATTAGGTCCCGTCAACACGGCCGCTGTCCACGCCCTCGCTTATCCTGTGGGTGGCATGTTCCACAAGAGCCACGGTCTCTCGAATGCTGTACTGCTCCCCACTGTGATGAAGTTCAACCTGCCGGCCAACCTCCACAAATATGCCGAGGTGGCCATTGCCCTGGGTTGCGAACCCGGAGCAGACGACGAGGAGACAGCCCTGCGCGGTGTAGAGTTTGTAGCCCAACTTTCGCGCGACTGCGGCATCCCTCAGACACTCGCCGAAATCGGTATCCCGCAGAGCGCCGTGCCCGAGATGGCAGAGGCTGCCATGAAGCAGCAACGCCTGCTCCGCAACAATCCGCGGCCAGTCTCCCTGCAGGATGCCGTGGACATTTACAATTCGCTTTATTGAATCTAGAGAAAAATCTAGTCCCCCTCCCAGAAACACCCGATATGAAACCAATATTAGCCATCACGATGGGTGACCCTGCAGGTATCGGACCCGAGATATGCGCCCGTTCCTTGTCACACCACGAAATCTTCAGCACCTGCCGTCCCCTTATCGTAGGCGATGCCAGCATCATGCAGAAGGCCATCGACCTGCTGGGTCTCGACCTGAAGGTCAATCCCATCCATGACGTCAAGGAGGCACAATTCACACCCGGTGTCGCTGATGTCTTCGATCTCGGCCTCATCGACCTGAATACCTTCGAATGGGGCAAGGTACAGGTGCAATGCGGCAATGCCGCCTTCCAATACGTCAAAAAGGCTATCGACCTGGCTATGGTAAATGAAGTGGACGGCACATGCACCGCTCCGCTCAACAAGGAAGCCCTCCACAAGGCAGGCCACAACTACGATGGACACACCGAGATCTACGCCACCTTTACCGGTACAAAAAAATATGCCATGCTGCTGGCCGATGGCCCGTTGCGTGTGATTCATGTTTCAACCCACGTCTCTCTCCGAAAGGCCTGTGACCTCTGCAAGAAGGCACGCATCATCGAAGTCACGGAACTCATCTACGACGCATGCCGCCAGTTTGGCATCGAGAACCCGCATATCGGCATCGCCGGACTCAATCCCCATTGTTCCGAGAACGGACTCTTTGGCTGGGAAGAAGCCCAGGAAATCATTCCTGCCGTCGAGGAGCTTCAAAAACGCGGCTTCAACATCGAAGGCCCTATTCCTCCCGACTCCATCTTTGCGAAAGCCAAATGCGGCAAATACGACGGCGTCGTGGCACAGTATCACGACCAGGGACACATCCCGCTCAAGGTCCTGGGCTTCAACTGGGATCCTGCGACAGGCAAGATGCTGCCACAGAAGGGCGTCAACATCACACTGGGCCTACCTATCATCCGTGTCTCCGTCGATCACGGCACAGCCTTCGATGTAGCAGGCAAGGGAATTGCTGCCGAAGAAGCCCTGCTGAGCAGCATCGACTATGCCACCCGCATGGCCATCTACCGCATGGCTCATATGAACGAATAGATTGATAAAACAATTCGACAGAAACCTAAAAAAATAAGATATGATAATTGTAATTGCCGATGACCTGACTGGAGCTGCTGAGATTGCAGGTATTGGTCATTCGTATGGTTTAGCGACCTCACTTCTTATCGATGTCGCTGACAACCTGCCCGTAAGCGACCTGATTGTTGTTGCTACTGATACCAGATCCATGACGGAGCAAGATGCTGTGAACGAGACCCACCGCATCTGCCAGGCTATCAAGCAGAGTCTGCCCAAGCTGTCTGAAGCACGCTATGCGGCCATGACACCATTGAAGCGTGCACAAGCCCTGGCAAAGCAAGACGACGTGCTGCACCTTTTCAAGAAGACCGACTCTGCCCTTCGTGGACATGTTCACCTCGAGCTGCGTGCGCTCGTCGAGGAGTCTCGCTACGAACAGGTGATCTACATGCCTGCCAACCCAAGCATGGGACGCACC
The DNA here is from genome assembly GCA_016286775.1 of Bacteroidales bacterium. Classification (GTDB taxonomy): domain Bacteria; phylum Bacteroidota; class Bacteroidia; order Bacteroidales; family UBA3663; genus Liminaster. The sequence goes on along the minus strand of JAEEUA010000164.1, from coordinate 5,335 downwards.
ATCCGAGGAGGACGTTACTTCATCAATGGCGTGCCCATCGACCAGACCGACTTCAGTCGCGATCCGGAGTATCCATCCACCACAGCCAATGTGGCTGCTGCCATTGACGTTACACCCGGCAGTCGCCTCCGCATCTGCGATGCCGAAGATGCCCAGGATGTACGCCGCACGGCCAAGATGGCGCTCAACAACCGCATCCCCACTCTCCTGGCAGGTGCAGCCGACCTCTTCTGTGCCTTCCTCGAAGAACTGGGCCGCAAGCCCGGACGCGCCAAGGTCTTCCACGGCCTCAACGAGAAAGGACCGGCCCTCGTCGTCTGCGGCAGTACGCAAAGCATCGACCTCAGCAGCCAGCCTTACGTACGTCGGCATAACATGGCCAATATTCCCATGCCACGTGATGTTTTCGACGCCGTCACCCGACTCACGATGACGCCCAAGGAGGCCGCCGACAAATGGATGGGACGCCTCAAGCAGACACAGGTTGTGACCGGCAAGACCGCTTCGTTCATCCTCACCTTGCCCTATCCCAGCTCCGGCACACGCGAAGGAGCCCTGGCTTTGCGTCAGGTGACAGGCATCATGACGCAGCGAATTGCCAAGTCCACGCAGTTGACCGAATTGGTTATCGAGGGTGGAGCAACCGCACATTCTGCCATCAAGGCGTTGTCCTGGAGCCGCTTCCATATCACGAATGTCATCGGTCCCGGCATCGTCAGGATGCAGTGTCTCGATGCTTCCACCACTCATCTGACCATCAAGCCGGGCAGCTACGAATGGAAGGATCTGTTCGCCTAAAATGATTCTTGAGATAAACACATACTACCATGAGACAGTTCATACTTACCCTTGGCCTCATCCTTGCCTTCACGGCGCTTGAGGCCCAGCGAGTGCATCACGACTGGGAGGATGTCTCTGTGCTGCAAATCAACCGTCTGCCAGCACGTTCTTCCTTCTTGCCTTTCATCAATACACCCCGCGATTCCTATCTTTCGCTCGATGGTGTATGGCTGTTTCATTGGAGTCCCACACCTGAGGGACGTATTGCAGGATTCGAACAACCGGGATTCCAGTGTCAACAAGGCGACTGGAATCCCCTTGTTGTTCCTGCGACATGGGAAGTGAATGGCTATGGCACCCCCATCTACGTTTCGGCAGGCTATCCCTTTCGCATCGATCCGCCCTACGTCACCACCGAACCCGACAAATCGTGGACAACCTACGAGGAGCGCAATCCTACCGGTCAATATCTCCGCGAATTTACAGTCCCGACATCCTGGCTCACCGATGGTGGCCGAACCATGGTACGCATGGAAGGTGTAGCATCGGCTTTCTATGTCTGGGTCAATGGAGAACGAGTGGGATATAGCCAGGGTGCTATGGAACCTGCCGAGTTCGACATCACTTCCCAGCTCTCAAACCTTTCAAACCCCTCAAACCCTATCCACACCATTGCCCTCGAAGTCTATAAATACTCCGATGGCGCCTATCTCGAAGACCAGGATTTCTGGCGGCTCGCTGGTGTTCATCGTTCCGTCTATCTCATCCACACTCCAGCGCTTCGCATCGAAGATGTAACCATCCGCACCCTCGATCGCAAGGCTTCATCCTATCAAGGCAAGGTATCCTATCGGCTTCAAGTCGATCCCGAGCTCGCGTGGGAGGGCATGGACGGCAGCAGCGAAGGTATTGAAAAAGGATTGGACTGTGTCAAGGGATGCAGCTTGAAGGCTACGCTTTGCGATGAAAAAGGGTTCGAAATCACTTCCCTTCAATGCGATGCTTCCGAGGTGCTCGACCTGCAGCACAAGGCAGGATTGATGAACGAATGGTTCCCGCAGCGCGGACCACGCAAATTCGGACGCATGGAGACCATCGTGGAAAATGTGAACGAATGGACTGCCGAGACACCCTATCTCTACACACTCACCTTAGCCCTCCAGGACAGTCTGGGTAATATCCGGCAGCAATTGCAACAAAAGGTGGGATTCCGCAGCATCGAGATTCGGCAGGGTCGCTTCCTCGTCAACGGGTGTCCCATCCGTCTGCGTGGCGTGAATCGCCACGAACATGACCCCAAGCTGGGACGCGTGATGACCGAGGAGCGCATGCTCGAAGATATCATCCTCATGAAGCGGGCAGGTGTCAATGCCGTTCGCACCAGCCATTATCCCAACTGCCCTCGCTGGTATGAGCTTTGCGACAGCCTGGGACTCTACGTCATGGACGAAGCCGGCATCGAGACGCATGGACTGCGCGGCACGCTGGCCTCCACACCCGAGTGGCATGCTGCCTTCCTCGACCGTGCCGTCCGCATGGCCGAACGCGACAAGAACCACCCTTCCGTCATCATCTGGAGCATGGGCAACGAAAGCGGCTATGGTCCAAACTTTGCCGCCATCTCGGCATGGCTCCACGACTTCGACCCGACACGGCCCGTTCATAGCGAAGGAGCACAAGGCTATCTTCTGCCCGGCCAACAGCCCGACTCTGAGCCCGAATATGCTCCCGACCCTGCTACTGTCGATATGATCTCCCGTTTCTATCCACGTACGCAGGATGCCTACCTCAATCCCGGCATGGACGAGAACGCCGATCAGGAACGTGCCGAAAATGCACGCTGGACGCGCCTCCTCAGCCTGGCTCAACGCACCGACATCTTCCGAGGCGGCATTCTCGACGGCATCGTGGACGATCGTCCTGTCCTTACCTCCGAATATGCCCATGCCATGGGTAACGCCATCGGAAACCTCGATCGCTACTGGGAGGAGATCTACAGCCATCCACGCATGCTCGGCGGCTTCATCTGGGACTGGGTGGACCAGGGGCTTTACCCCACCAGCAATCAAAAGGGTATCCCGCAGGATGCCGTCCTCTACGGCGGAGACTTTGGCGACAAGCCCAACCTCAACGCCTTCTGCATGAACGGTGTGATTCGCAGCGACCGAAGCGTCACAGCCAAATACCGCACCGTCAAGCAGGTCTATGCTCCCGTGAGAATTATTAGTGGTCCTTCGAAAGAAAAACGTCCCGAAAAGTTACCGAGACCTTCCTTCCCCTCGCTCTCCGTAGTCAATCTCAATCACCACACCACGCTCGACAACTACTATATCACCTATCAATATGTCAAGGATGGCAAGCCCTTCGGCACACCTCGCGTGATACATCTTCTCGAAAACGTCGAGCCGGGCGACACCGTGGCGCTCCCTGTCCCATTCTTCACAAACACCGACGTCAAGAAAACCTTTTCCAACGACGTCCGTCTGAACCTCAGCGTCCGTCTCCGCAATGCCACCCCATGGGCAGAAGCAGGCTACGAGATCTACAATACGCAGATTCCCGTCTTTGAGCGTCCGGAGATGATGGCCCAAAAGCTCAAACCCTCGCGCCGTCTCAGCACCGATTCGCTCCTCCACCTCATCAAGGGCAACGCAAGGTTGCAGGTATGGCGTGCTCCATTGGACAACGACAAGATGTTCGGCAACTGGATAGCCAAGGAATGGACCAAGCACGAGCTCGACAAACCTACACGCACACAAGTTTCCGAAAATGTCGAGCGCTATCAGTATGCCAAGGGCAGCATCCTCGTCACCTCCGAATGGAAAACGAATGCCGATGGAAGCATCGAACTCACCCAGACCTATCGGCCCGAAGGCGAACTGCCCGACCTTGCACGTCTCGGCATACAGCTCGCCTTGCCCAAACAGCTCGAGAACCTTGTCTGGTATGGCCTCGGCCCCGATGAGACGTATCCCGACCGGCTCGTCGAGACACAATTCGGACTGTGGAAGGGCACCGTTGGCGAACAATACACCCATTATCCGAAACCGCAGGATGGAGGCAATCATCTGGGCACCATGCTACTCTCCCTCCTCGATGCCAAGGGGCATGGCCTGCGTATAACGGCCCTCCCCGTCGAGGAATCGCGACGCCAGCACTTCCGTACGCCTTGGAGCGAAAACGGCACCCCAGGATTCACGTTCCAGGCCCTTCATTATACACCCGAAGAACTTGGTTCGAAACGCAACGACTATCAACTCGAAGCCTCTGAGCAGATCATCCTGAATCTCGACTGTGCCATCCTCGGTATCGGCAACGGCTCGTGTGGCCCGGGCGTGCTGCAGGAGTTCGCCCTCGACCGGAGCCTGCCCTACCAGCTGCATCTTCTGTTCTCCTGGCAGTAGCAACAATTCATCCATATACCATCTCCCTCAAATATGATTTGCTTCAAACGCTGCTCCTTCCTCACGTTATTCACATTTCTCACATTGTTCACTCTCCCTGCCCTCGCAGGAAAGTTGGACAAAACACACATGACGACATCCTACACTTGGAGCACGCCCTCGGTTAATTCCGCAGGCTCGATGCCAGTAGGTGGCGGCGGCGTGGGTCTTAACGTCTGGTGCGACTCGAAAGGGACCATCCGTTTCTACGTTTCCCAGTCGGGAACCTTCGACGAAAACAATACGATGCTGAAGTTGGGACGTTTCGAGCTGAGTCCATTCGTCCATTGGGAAGAGGGCGGTTTCTCGCAGACGCTCCACCTCGAAACGGGAGAGATGACGCTCTCGCAGGGCGGTGTCACCGTGACCATCTGGTGCGATGTGTTCAAGCCTGTAATCCATGTCGAAGTGGATACCAAACGGAAGACCCAGCCAATCCTGAGCTATCATAGCTGGCGCACCCAGGACCAACCGTTCACACAGGCCGAAGGCCAGCAGTCCAGCTGGAAATGGCTGGCGCCCAAGCAACCCGACCTCCATCGTTGCGTCACGCGCCGCGACAGCATCCATCCTACCCCGAACCAGCTTCTCTTCTTCCATCAGAACCTTGGAGAAACCGTATTCGACTATACCGTCCACGACCAGCAGCTCGACGCGTGGAAGGACAGCCTCTTCAATCCGCTCAAGGATCGTATCTTTGGCGGAGCACTAACGGGTGGGCGATTTGTTGGCGATGACGAAGCCCAGGATGAATACGGCCGCACCTACCACCAATGGCATTACGATTCGGCAAATGGAACTGCTCGTCATCACCATTTCGTGATTACACTCTGCACACAGCAGTCGTCGCTCAGCGAATGGAAGCAGTCGATAGCCACGACACAGAAGGCTGTCAACCCATCAAAAGACCGAAAAGCCAGCCAAAACTGGTGGAAGGAGTACATGAGCCGCTGTTACTTTGAAACAAACGACGACGATGACGAACTTGGCTCAGCCCTGTTCAACGTGACGCTTTTCCGCTACATGCTGGGCTGTAACTTCGGGGGCGAATACCCCACCAAGTTCAACGGAGGACTCTTTGCCTTCGACCCGCTCGAAGTGGATAGCGCCAG
>JAEEUA010000163.1 GCA_016286775.1 Bacteroidales bacterium | reverse complement strand
CGGCCGCGCATCGCCGCCCTCGTGTCCCCGCCCCCCTCGCCCCCTCCGTGTCCCCGTCGCGGCCATCCTTGGCCGCCCTCCTCAGCCCCGCCCTCCTGTCCCCGCTGCCTTGCCCCTTCCTCCGTGTCTCCGTCGCGGCCGTACATGGCCGCGCTCCTCAGCACCTCCCTCGTGTCCCCGCTGCGGCCGTGTATGGCCGCCCTTTCCCTCGCCTCGCGTCCGTCACCTCCGCCTCGCCCGAAAGGCAAGCATGGCACCCTCCACCCGGAACTCGAGGATGTCATAATACGGCTCAAGGCGCCGGCGCACATCCGCAGCCGTGTCGAAAGGCGGCGTGAACCATCCCATGCGCGTCATGACAGTGCGCGCAAGCCAGTCAGCCACCCTCTGTTCGCCAGCGATGTAGAAGCATGCCAGCAGCTCGCCACCCGGTTTAAGGGTGCGGAGTATCTCCGCATAAGCCCTCTCCTTATCAGGGAACACGTGCAGGCCGTTCATGCAGAGCACCTTGTCGAACGTTCCCTCAGCAAAGGGCAGCGCCCCCACATCGCCCTGCATCGTTCGGATGTTCTCGATGCCCGCCTCCCGAAACCGGCACTCAGCCCGTTCGAGCATATCGGTACTATAGTCAACGCAGGTAATCTCAGCCCTTTTCATGCGGCTGTACTTCTCGGTAGTGAACACAGCCGTCCCAACAGGCACATCGAGCAGCTTCCCGGCGAAGTCGTCGGGAATCCACTCCAATACCCTGCGTACGATTTCGTTGTCATCGACACCGCCCCACAGCAGCTTGAAATACACACGGCTCCACCACTTGCTCTGCGTAATCGCATCGTCATAGAAGCTCTTGCTGAATCTGTACGATTTCTTGATCTTGTCAGTCATATCCGTATAATTTTAGTTTTCCGCTGCAAAGGTATGCCAATCCCGCTGCAATCGGGTTGCAAAGAAGGAAATAACCCCGCCCAACCGATGTCGGGTAGGGTGATTTTAGATCCATGTAGTTCCCAAAGCTCCAGTTTTTCGTCGCGGCCATCCTTGGCCGCCCTCCTCATTCCCGCCCTCCCGTCCCCGCTGCCTTGCCCCTCCCTCCGTGTCCCCGCCGCGGCCGTTCTTGGCCGCCCTCCTCATCACCGCCCTCGCGCCCCCCCTCCATGTCCCCGTCGCGGCCGTGTATGGCCGCCCTCGTGTCCCCACCGCCCTCGTCCCTCCCTCCGTGTCCCCGTCGCGGCCATCCTTGGCCGCCCTCCTCCTCACCGCCCTCACCCCTCATCACCCCCCTCGTTTTAGTCGCAGCCATGCATGGCTGCAATCTCTCCCTCCGTCAACCTCGCCACCTAATTTCCCCCTTTAAACAAAAAAAATCGCCACAGGCTTGTTTTTCTCGTATTTTTTTCTTACCTTTGCATCATCATTTTCACACATCCTTGACAAATGCAATAACCCGTACAAGATAAGACAACAAATAATAATACCAATATAAATACTATGAGAGTTTTCTTCAGTTTTGACTACAAAGGTGGAAATGCTTATTTGAGCATGAAAGAACATCCTTTGATGATGGATCTGTTGGTGACTGATCTCGGCCTATTGCTCGATTTCCTTGAACTGCGTTTGGGCTTGCACACTGTCCCCATGTCCGAAGCCAACCGTCTCGTGGGTTATTACAAGTGTGTGAGCGACTATATGAGCGCTCACAAGGACGATACCGATAATCAGCTGTATGGTAGTTACATAGTGTCTCCTCTTGCCACAAGCCGAGAGATGTTGAAGTGGCGCGATGCTCTTGCCGTATGCGGTTGGAATCAGGACACACCCGCGCCAAGCCGCCGATTGAAGGTGTTGCAGGGTGTGGAGCAGCTGTTTTCTGAAAAGAACTATCCCGATGTCTGCAGTCGCCAGCAGGCCATCGTCCAACGGCTTAATCAGAAGAAGGGAATGATGAAGGACGTGACCTTCGTGATGCCTTTCAATCCCAACTTGCTTCCTCCCCCGTTGAAGGAGATATTCTTTTTGGCCCAAGCCGACGGCGCACTGATTGAACAGCTCCAGCTCCCGACAATCGAGGGCAACAATAACCTTGCGAAGTTGAAACGCTTGCTGACCGTCGAAAAGGCCGAAAGCATGACGCTCAACCCTGACGATGATACCGTAAGAATCTGGAAGTTCAGGGACGACATCGAAGCCGAAGAGTATCTGGCCATGCTCGACGACAACACCTTCGACCTAAGCATACAGCCCGACACCAAGCTCACCGACAATTATCTGCACATGATGGGCAAACCCGTAACAGGCTCATCGGTCGCCAATAGTGCTCCGCAGATCATCCAGCTGTTCTTCACAGGCGTCGCCATGATGGCCCGCCCTCTGAATATCGGAGCCCTGCTGCAATGGCTATACGCTCCCATCCATCCGCTTCCTGGCAGTCTCAGGTACCGTCTTGCTGAACGTCTGGCACGTACGGGAGGATGGCTTCCCGAAACAACCGACGACGGGAACGACAACTGTTATCAGCTTGTGAAAGGTTGGATCAATGGCAGCATGGAAGCCCAGAATGGTGAGCCTATTGATAAGAAGGAATCCACATCTCGCCAGCACAAGGCCTCGGTATTCCTGCCCGACTTCGAGGGTGGCAACAAGGACAACTTGACCGCAGAGAAACTCCATACCTTCTTGAAGGAACTGGGATCCTGGGGCATACAACGGGCAGCCATCATAGCACAGGACGATCCGAATGACCTGCGCATCAAACAGCTCCAGCGTCTCAACGAACTATGCGAAACGCTGAAGAGCCTGACCGATGACCTCCAGCCGACCGATAAGGTAGCTTATAGCGAAATCGAGAAGCACATGGCCTGCCTGTATGAGCCATCCGAGTTCATGCAGTATAAGGCACAGGCAACCTCTCGTTTTACGGTGTCTTCACCAGGCCAGGTGGCAGCTAGCGCAGGCAAGCTAATGTGGGCAGGATTGTACAACTTCGAACCCATGTCGCTGGCCACCGACTTCCTCACACCGACAGAACAGGACTCCTTGAAAGATAGTCTCCAGCTATGGGATATGAACGATATGCGTAAGCTTCAGCAGCAGATCATGCAGTTGCCATTGTTGTTCTGCCAGCAGCAACTCACGTTGGTGACACTGGAAATAGCCGGTGGAGAAATTGTAAACAAGCATCCATTGATTGTCCGCATCGAACAGCAGGTCCCGAACCATCAGGAACTAACCAGTTGGCCAAAGATCAACGCCGATAGGTTTGTCCCCGTTGAACCGCTGACCGATAACGCCACCTCAGGCAGCGATGAACCCTATGCCCGAATCCAAAGGACTGATCTCATCAAATGGAGGCAGCACGAAAGCCCCACATCCATTGACAAGCTGATACAGAATCCGCTCGATTACACGCTCGAGAACATTGCCTTCATCAGCGACAATGGACAACAGGATCTGGGCAACATCGCTCTGACCAGGGGCAATGTAGCACATTCCGTCATTCAGCATCTTTTCTATCTGCCTGATGATCCAATGAGTGGCTATGCCCCCGCTATCCGGCAACGCGTGGATGCCAGTTATAGGCAGGTGTTCGACAAGGCTGTCGAGACAAAGGGAGCCACGTTGCTGCAGCAGGAGAATGCTATCGAACGACGCCAGCTGTTTGATCAGCTGCGGGAGTGCATCGACCACTTGATCGATGTCATCGAAAAGGACAATCTGCACGTTGTGGCCTGCGAGATGCAGCTCGACGGCAATACATTTGGCGCCCCCGACGACCAGACACCCGCAATGCACGGATTTGCCGATATGGTATTGGCCCGAGAAGACGGACAGCGCATCATCTTCGATTTCAAGTGGACCTCCTCCAGGAACTACTATCAGGAACTCTTGAAGAATAACCGTTCATCTCAGCTGGCCATCTATGCCGCTTTGCTGAGCGAGCTGACCCACGATGCGACACCACCTACGGCCTACTTCCTGATGCCACTCGGCAGACTGTTCAGCACCGTAGAATTCACGAGCTATTGGGCTACCGTCATTCGAGTCAACGATGGCTGTGAGGGCGATATTATTAGCAGGATTGTAGCTTCCTATCGCTATCGTCGCAACGAAATCATGTCTGGAAAAATCGAGATGGGCGAAGGCAGGCCGCTCGATAGTCTTGACTACTTCAACGATACCGAGTCTGGGAACCTGTTCCCCTTGAAGCCCGATTACAAGGATAAGGACATCAAGGAGGTGTATGGTTTCAGCAATTATAGCAATCTAAAGAATTAAGGAAAGGAGCAAGCAGAATGAAGAACATAACCTATATCAGCGCAGGAGCCGGCAGCGGCAAGACCTATACCTTGACGACTAAACTGGCCGAACTGGTCTCCAAGGACAGGAATGACCCCGAGCACGTGGAACCCGAACAGGTGATCCTGACCACTTTCACCGTAAAGGCAGCCAACGAGTTCAAGGAGAAAGCAAAGGCCGAATTGTACAAGATAGGCAAATACGACGAGGCGTCCAGGCTCGACAAGGCTCTGATGGGCACCATCGACAGTGTAGCGACGTCCTTGATCCAGAAATACTGGTACGCCATCGGGATCTCGCCCAAACAAGGTGTAATGGACGACTGCGCCAAGGCCTCTTATATCAACCAGAGCATTGCGAATATCCCCACCGACGAAGACCTGCACTTCTTTGCGAAGTTCCGTCGTGCATTCAACATCATCGACAAAGACGCTCATCCCGATTTTAACTTCTGGAAAGACCATCTGAGGGACATCGTCGAAAAGAGCATCAGTTTCGACATCAACGATTATACGGCAAGTATTGAAGAGTCCTTGGGTATCTTGAAGGAATTGTGCGATGGAACGCATATACATTTGGAGCAGGAACAACGTATCTTCGTGCTGGATGCCTATCGCAATGAAACCATGCAGTGCCGTGAATCTGCCATGAAGACCACAACACTCAACGCCATCGACTTGCTCCGGAAACGCAGCCGCTATATGGACGACATCGAGTGGTTCTCCGAATTCGCCGACATTCTGAAGAAAGCACCTGCTTCACCCGGGAATGTTGTGCCCGATGCCAGCCTGCAGGATGCCCGACAGAAGGCTTCCGACCTATGGCGCTGCCAGGAGGTATTCGACCTGCAGGAACAGTATATCCGCACCATCTTCCGATTGGCAAAGGAATGGAACGAGCAATACACGCAGTACAAGCTCAACAAGCGCATTGTGGACTTCAACGACATTGAGCATTACATGCACAAGCTGCTCCAGGACAAGGAGGTTGCTGCTGAGATAGGCCGCACCTATACCCACTTGTTCGTGGACGAGTTCCAGGACTGCTCGCCGATTCAGGTAAAGATTTTCATGGCTCTGGCCGAAGTGGTGAAGCAAAGCTATTGGGTGGGCGACACTAAGCAGGCTATCTACGGGTTCCGTGGCAGCGATACGGCTCTCACAAAGGCAGTCGCCGATGCCATTGCCGCAAAAGAAGGGCATGATGGATGTCGTTCAGAAAAACTGAAAGAAAGCTGGCGCAGTGTCCCCGCTCTCGTGAATCTCAGCAACATGGCCTTCAACAAAATCTTCAAACCCGTCTTCGGAGAAGACACCGAACGACAGGTCACACTAGGGTCAGCTATGGAATCCCATCCTGAACGGTTCAAGATCAGCCTCAGCAGTAGGGCTGCGCATCCTTTGCGCTATTTGAAGATTACGGAGAAAAGGAGCACCAGGTCCACCAAGCTCAAAGTCGATGACATTGCCCAATATATTAGCAATGTCATCGAACAGGAGAATGTCTTGCCTTCGGATATTGCCGTGTTGGGCCGCACAGGAAACGACCTTGACGACGTGCAGGAGGCTCTGGCATCGTTTGGCATCGTTTGCGATCGAGAACGAACCCTCGACACGCGAAGCAAGGCTTGTCAGCTGATGATGGCCTTGACCACGCTGACCGTCAATCCGCAGGACGACCTCGCCAAGTCAGTGATTGCCTATCTGACACAGGACAATATGGACGTCGGCGCCATCATCGACTCCAAGTTGGTATACAATAGTACGTTGTCCGAAGAACGGAAATCTTGGTTGGGCGAAACCGAGATGATTGGCCGCGTCAATGCCTTGCGTCCCAGCGTGATGTATCAGGGCATCGGTGCGCTGATGGAAACACTTGCCGTCGAACTTGACGTGAAGAACGTCATGGAACGATGGGGCATCCCTATTGAGGAATCCATGGCAGACGTAAAGGCACTCATCAATGCCGCCAAGCAGTTTGAGGAGCGAAGCAGCGAGCTGGCTCAACCCGCCACACCAGCAGGCTTTGCAACCTTCCTCGAGGAAGACGAAGTCAAGATGCCCGTAACAGGCAATGGAGTACAGCTGCAGACCTTCCATAGCGCCAAGGGGCTGGAATGGAAATATGTGTTCCTCCTCATGGACGAGACGATGGAACCCATGGATATGTTGAAACGCGAGTTCTATGGCATACATCATCACCACCCCGCGATGCCGACGCCCGGCAATCTTTATCCCTCGATGAGCATCCGTCTGCTGCCATGGATCTTCGGTTCTCGCAGCAGCAATGTGCCCGATAGTATCTCACAACAGTTGTTCGCTTCCAGTCATTTTGCCAGTTTGGAGCAACACTGCAAGGCTGAGAGTGCACGACTCCTTTATGTTGGTGTGACACGTGCCGCCGAAGTTCTGACGCTTGTTCCCTGGTTCGCAAAAAAGGAATTCGACTGGTTCAAGCGATCTGGACTTTCTGAGGCTGGAAACACTACCAGTGGTGATGTGCTCGGTATTGGTGTGCCATTCCAAATCGTTGCGGCCGCATATCCCTCCGAAAAAGATGTCGCCGAGACACCTTCTGCCAAGACTTGTCACAAACTGGACTATCATGCCGATCAGCCTTCCGAAGCTCCGATGCGCAATGTGGCTCCCAGCGGAATCAAGGGATGCGCCGACGAAGTGAAGGTCGTGTATCGAAGCGGACAATACATCAAAATCAATTCAAGTAAGCTTCATGGCCGTGCCTACTCCGAGGTAGGAGACTGCATCCACAACGTCTTTGCAGCCATCGAACACATGGACGAAGCCGAGGTAGGGCAGCTCATCCGTTCCCATTGCATGGACGATGTCCTGCCCAATCCAGGAGAAATCATCCGCGCTTGGAACAACCTCTCTAACTACCTCCAGAAGGAGTACGGGGCGCCATTGGCAGTGTTCCACGAACGTCCCTTCCGCATGTTGCAGGAGGATGGCACCATGATGATTGGCAGTATAGACTACGTCTATCGCGCACAAGAAGGCACCGTTCTGATCGACTTCAAGACCTTCCCGCAAGTCGAAGCCGTCACCGACCCCACCTCCGACCACTATGCCGGATATTATGCTGGTCAGCTCAATGCCTACACCGCAGCCCTCGAAGCCGCAGGCGAGAACGTCCTCAAGCGCTTCATCTACTATCCTGTAAGCGGATTATTGGTAGAGATATAAAAAGCATCAATACCCTCTCTCCCTCCGTGTCCCCGTCGCGGCCATCCTTGGCCGCGTTCCTCCGTCCCGCCCTTTGGTCAGCGCTCCGTGTCCCCCGCCGCGGCCATCCTTGGCCGCCCTCCTCCGTCGCGCCCTTTGGTCAGCGCTCCGTGTCCTCGCCGCGGCCATCCTTGGCCGCTCTCCTCATCGCCGCCCCCGCAGATCGG
>JAEEUA010000162.1 GCA_016286775.1 Bacteroidales bacterium | reverse complement strand
CCGCTGCTATCCGCAAGCATCTCGCTGAGAACCCATCTCACTTCGATCCACGTCAGTACCTCACTCCTGCTCGTGACAACATGAAGAAGATGTATATCCACAAGATCGTCAACGTGCTTGGCTCTGACGGCAAGCTTGCCCAGTGCTAATCCGCGTTTCGAACTGAATAATAAACGTGTCAAAAGGGCGAAACCTTTTGACACGTTTTTTTATATCGTTTTTTGAATTGTTGCCTGGTATAGGATGTAAAACATGAATCTGATCAGGCCCACGATAAAAACATCACAAGGACTCATTTCTTTGAAATAATCTCCGACATGATAATTGACAAGTCTTCATCGTCTAAAATTGTCCACTCAATGAAAATTTCTTGCATCATTGTGGCCAATGTGTCATAAACAACTTCTGGAGAATCCTCTGAATAATCGCAATCATGTTGCCAAAAAACAATCTTATTAAATTGAATATCGAAACAATAATGATTGCCAAATCCATCAGGACAGAACGGAATCAAGTTCAAAGGCATGGGGTTGTCACAATCAGAGTGTTCAAATTGGTAACTGCTGTCTAAATTCTCAGGATCACCATTTTTCGAAGGGACACCAAGTAAGACATTACCCATCAAATTGATACCATTATATTTCATGAGTAGCTCGACGTAGTCAATGGGCAAAGAAATATTCCATTTCTTCTCAAATTCAGCAATTTCTTTTTTAGATGCTGGTGGATTAAATTTGATAAACTTTTCTGGAACTTTTTCCAGAATATTAATTATTTCTAACATTTTGTCATTCATACGTTATTTGTTTAAGGGGGAAACTCATTTTTCCAATACCTGAACTTCCATAATCTTTTTATTGAAGTCCTAATTCCTTTCTTCTAATTCGTAAACATTGTAAATGACATGTGCATAGCCACCTAGTCATCAGGCAGCATATCAGCGGCATCAAGCATCTCTTCGTCCTCAGCTGTCTCTTCCTGAACCGTGACGAGATCTTCTACGAGGCGGTTGTTGATGCGAACAGTCGCGCCGTCCTGGGCACGCAGGAAGTCGATGAGGCCCGTGGTGATGTGTGCCTTGTGCTTACGACTGTAGAGCTTCACGACGTAGTTCTTGAGCGGGTCGCACAACTCGAAGAAGAGCGAGGTCTTGGCCTCCAAATTCTTGACACGGGCATCCTCAGTGGTGCGAGCGATGATAGCATCAGCCATCTGCTCAATGCCTGCATGAGTCAGGCGATGACAATCGAGCACCACTGTCAGGCTGTCGAGCAACGAGTCGGCCACCTGGCTGAGCTGCTGGATGGTGCCGATAGTGAACTCCACGTCGAAGATCGTACGAGGCTCACCACGCAAGAAACGCTTGGGCTGATATTTGGCTTGGATATACAGATACATACCCTCCTTGCCGAAGCCGCGCCATTGCGGATAGGCGTTGCCAAAGAGAGCAAACTCATGTCGTCCAGAATAATCTTCCACGGTGAGGATGCCATAAGGGTTGTTCGAACGCGACATACCCTCGCGCCAAGCCGTGACGATGCCGCCGCAAGTAATCTCCCGGCTCTGGATTTTGCGGATACGCTCTATTTCGACAGGATTACCCTGCAGCTCTTTCCACTTGGCATCCTGCTCCTCCTTGGTACGCAGATTGGGAATCGATTCGAGTTCGGCCATCGTCGTATTGCAAGCATATTTCAGCTGGAACTTGTACTCGTCGAGCGGATGTGCCGAAAGGAAGAGGCCCACCAGCTCCTTCTCGCGATTGAGGCGCTCCAGGGTGCTCCACGGCTCAAATTCCTTGGGAGGTTCGGGATGCTGGATCATGACATCATTCTCCTCCAGGTCGCCGAAGAGGCTCATCTCGTTCGACTCCTTGTCGGCCTTGAACTTCTGGCCATACTTGATGACCTGGTCGAGGAAGGCTATGCCCTGCGGATTGGTGGCGAGATACTGCTCGCGACTGATCTTGCCGAAACTGTCGAAAGCGCCCGACAAAGCCAGCGACTCGAGTGCCTTGCGATTGACGGCACCGAGATCCACACGCTCCACAAAGTCAAAGATATCCTTGAACGGACCATTGGCATTACGTTCCTTCACGACTGCATCGGCAGCACCTTCGCCAAAGCCCTTGACACCTGCCAATCCGAAACGAACCGCACCTTCGGCATCGACCGAATAACGCTGACGCGAGAGATTGATGTCGGGACCCTTGACCGAGAGGCCGATTGCACGGCATTCGTCCATCTGCTTGGCCAGTTCGTTCACGTCGTTCAACGAACGCGAAAGCACAGCCGCCATATATTCGGCCGGATAATGTGCCTTGAGGTAAGCGGTCTGGTAAGCCACCCAGGCATAGCAGACGGCATGGCTCTTGTTGAAAGCATAGGAAGCGAACTTCTCCCAATCGCTCCAGATCTTTTCGAGGGTCTTTGGGTCATGTCCGTTTCTGACTCCACCCTCGATGAACTTGGGCTTCATGCCATCGACGATGTCCTTCTTCTTCTTGCCCATCGCCTTACGGAGGGCATCCGACTCGCCACGTGTAAAGTCGGCCAGCAGGCGCGACAAGAGCATGACCTGCTCCTGATAGACCGTGATGCCATAGGTATCCTTCAGGTACTTCTCCATGATGGGGATGTCGTAGGTGATGGGTTCGCGTCCGTTCTTGCGGGCAATGAACGAGGGGATGTAGTCCATTGGTCCCGGGCGATAGAGGGCATTCATGGCCACAATGTCGCCAATGCAGTCGGGCTTCAGTTCCTTGAGGTACTTCTGCATGCCGGGCGATTCGAACTGGAATGTTCCCACGGTGCGTCCTGCCTGGAACAGCTTGTAAGTCAGTTCGTCGTCGATCGGAATCTTTTCGATATCGAGTTCGATACCCCGCGTTTCGCGGATGTTGTCGAGCGCTTCGTTGATGATTCCCAAGGTCTTGAGCCCAAGGAAGTCCATCTTGATGAGACCGGTCGATTCGATGACGTGCCCGTCGTACTGGGTTACGAGCAGCTTGGTACCATGGTCATCGACAACCGATACAGGAACGACAGTGTCGATGGGATCACGACCAATAATCATACCACAGGCATGCACACCCGTGCCGCGCACGTTGCCCTCGAGCATCTGTCCGAGACGCATCACGTTGCGGATGGCCGGATCATCACTATCGCAGGCCGCTGCCAGCTCGGGCACCACCTTGATGCAGTTCTTGAGGTTACACTTCAGCGCCTTGCCGTTCTCTTCGGGCATTCGGTCGGGCACGAGGCCCGCCAGATGATTGGCCACAGGAATGGGCACCTTCTCGACACGCGCCATGTCCTTGATTACCATCTTGGTGGCCATAGTGCCGTAGGTGATGATGTGGCTCACGCGGTCGGCACCATACTTCTCCTGTACCCATTCGATGACGCGTGCACGTCCATCGTCGTCGAAGTCGGTGTCGATATCGGGCAGCGAGATTCGGTCGGGGTTCAGGAAACGTTCGAACAGCAGGTCATACTTGATGGGGTCGATCTTGGTGATGCCGAGGCAATAGGCCACAGCCGAACCGGCAGCCGAACCACGGCCTGGTCCTACGCTGACACCCAGTTCCTCGCGGCAGGCGCGGATGAAGTCCGACACGATAAGGAAGTAGCCCGGGAAGCCCATCGTCTTCATGATGTGCAGCTCGAACTTGATGCGTTCCCAGACAGATGGATCGAGCGAATCGATGACATCCTGGTCGGTAACGGACTTCGGATCGGCAGCATATTTGGCCTGGATAGCCTCGTCGCCATAGAGGGGAATGGCTCCACGAAGGGCGAGGAACTTCAGATAGTCGGCCTCGAACTTGATACGATAAAGTTTTTCATAGCCGCCCAGCTTCTTGATTTTCTTCTCTGCCTCATCCTGCGGAAGCACTACGTTGCCGTTCTCATCTTCGGTGAATTCGTCGAAGAGGTCCTGATCGGTGAGCCGCTGGCGGTATTGTTCCTCGTTGCCGAACCAGGCCGGAATCTCGAAGTTGGGCATGATGGGGCCGTTCTCGATGCTATAGATCTCGCACTTATCGACAATTTCGAGGGTGTTCCTCAGCGCCTCGGGTACGTCGGCCCAAAGTTCGTTCATCTCGGCCGTGGTCTTGAACCACTCCTGCTTGGTGTAGCGCATTCGAGTTGGGTCGTTGAGGTCCTTGCCCGTATTCATGCAGATCAGGTGGTCGTGTGCTTCGGCGTTCTCCTCATCGACGAAATGCACGTCGTTGGTAGCCACCAGCTTGATGTTGTGCTTGTGCGCCATCTCGATGAGCCAAGGATTGAGCTTGTTCTGCTTGACAATGCACTCGGGATTGTAGGCGGGATCCTTCGTCGGATGACGCTGCAACTCCAGATAATAGTCGTCGCCGAAAAGGCGCTTGTGCCAGAGGATGGCCTCTTCTGCCCCTTCCAGATCGCCATCCTCGAACTTGCGCGGCACCTCGCCGCCCAGACAGGCCGAACAGCAGATCAGTCCTTCGTGATACTTCTCCAGCACCTCGTGGTCGATACGTGGACGCATGTAGTAGCCATCCACCCAGCCTATCGACACCGCCTTGATAAGATTCTGGTAGCCCTGCTTATTCTTGGCCAGCAGGATCAGGTGCCAGCCGCTCATATCGACCTTGCCTTCCTTTCGGGCCAATCCGCGATGCGCCACATAGACTTCGCAACCGAAGATAGGCTTGACTATAGGCTGTCCGGCCTTCGAACGTGCCTTGTTCTCCTTGGATGCGATGTCAAAAAAATCCTTGATACCGAACATATTGCCGTGATCGGTGATGGCGAAACCCGGCATGCCGTCGGCAGCTGCCTTGTCAAAGAGTCTACTGATTTTACACTGCCCATCGAGGAGCGAAAACTCTGTATGTACGTGGAGATGTGCGAAAGGTTCCATTACGGAGGGTAATTAATTGTGGGTAAGAGGATTATAGGCGATTTTATGGGCGGTTCCGCGGTGTGAATGCGACAGCTATTCCTGGCTGCAACAAAACGCGAAAGAAACCGCACAAAGCCCAAGCTGGCCGAAAGCTGAGCTGAACTCGATGCTGAGGGATTCGGGGGTGCAAATGTAGGACATTTTTCCGACATCTCCAAATATTTTTTGCGATTTATCAAATTTTAATATCGTGATGTTTGCCTAATGCAACAAAAAAGGGGTATTCGACAGGAAAGAAGTCACTCGAATCGAAGAAATACCAAGCTCCAACCGCGTGGGTCCAATTTACGATTCAAAATTGGACTCATCACGTCTGGTCAGTCCATTTTACGTTCGAGAATTGGACAGCTACCAATTCGACTATACTGATTTGGTTTACGAACTATGTATGCTGCGCTCGTACGGGTCCATTTTTCGTTTGAGAATTGGACCCGTCATATTGTCGCAAACAGACTTGGGTTACAGATTCCGCATGCTACGATTGTATGAGTCCATTTCACGATCGAGAATTGGACCGACTCAAACTCGACCAAACAGATTTGGTTTCGGATTAGGAATGCTTCAATAGCAGGAGTCCATTTTACAATTCAGAATTGGACTCTGACAATCGAAGCGGTCCATTTTACGATTGAGAATTGGACCCAGCCCGACAGAAATACGTTTTCCCTTATTTATAAGAGGACAAAGTGGAGCAGGGATTGAATTCTATTTTTTTTGTGTATTCCATATTACAAATATATTCCATAATCAGACGGGAGGTCAATTTTTGGGTTTCGCGAATACCGACTAATCGAAATTTTTACTAACTTTGCGCCCTGATTATTAAGATATATGAAACAAAACATCCGTAATATTGCGATTATCGCACACGTTGACCATGGCAAGACGACTTTGGTCGACAAGATGCTCTACGCCGGCAACCTTTTTCGTGAGAATCAGGTGACCAACGACCTCATGCTCGACAACAACGAGCTGGAGCGCGAGCGCGGCATCACCATTCTCTCGAAGAACGTGTCTATCAACTACAAGGACACCAAGATCAACATCATCGACACCCCAGGTCACTCGGATTTCGGTGGCGAGGTGGAGCGCGTGCTCAACATGGCCGACGGCTGCCTCCTTCTGGTCGATGCCTTCGAAGGCCCCATGCCGCAGACACGCTTCGTGCTGCAGAAGGCCATCGAGATCGGACTGAAGCCCATCGTCGTGGTTAACAAAGTCGATAAGCCGAACTGCACGCCCGACATTGCGCAGGACAAGGTGTTTGACCTGATGTATAACCTCGGAGCCACTGAGGAGCAGCTCGACTTTGTGACCATCTTCGGCTCTGCCAAGCAGGGCTGGATGTCGGACGACTGGAAGAAACCCACCACGAACGTCTATCCCCTGCTCGACGCCATCCTCGACAACATCCCCGCTCCTGAGGTCCTCGAAGGCCCCACTCAGATGCTCATCACCTCGCTCGAATACTCTTCGTTTGTAGGACGTATCGCCGTGGGCCGAGTTCATCGCGGCAGCATCAAGCAGGGACAGATGGTGCTCCTGATGCACCACACCGACCAGGGCATCGTCTCGAAGCAGGTGAAGGTGAAGGAACTCTTTACCTTCGAAGGCATGGGCAAGAAGAAGACCGAGGAAGTCTTCTCGGGCGACATCTGCGCCATGACCGGCATCGAAGGCTTCGAAATCGGCGACACCATCAGCGACATCGAAACTGCTGAAGCCATGCCTCGCATCAAGGTCGATGAGCCTACCATGTCGATGCTCTTCACCATCAACGATTCGCCCTTCTTCGGCAAGGACGGCAAGTACGTCACTTCGCGCCAGATCCAGGAGCGACTCTACAAGGAACTCGAAAAGGATGTGGCCCTGCGTGTCGAGAAGGACGAGACTCGCGACGGTGCTTGGGTGGTCTATGGCCGTGGCGTACTCCACCTTTCCATCCTCATTGAGACCATGCGTCGTGAAGGCTATGAGCTGGCCATCGGACAGCCGCAGGTCATCGTCAAGGAGATTAACGGAGAGAAGTGCGAACCCATCGAACAGCTCACCATCAACTGTCCCGAGGAATTCAGTTCGAAGATGATTGATATGGTTACCCGCCGCAAGGGCGAAATGATTGCCATGGACACCCAGGGCGACCGTCAGCACCTCGAATTCAAGATTCCTTCCCGTGGCGTCATCGGTCTGCGCACCAACGTGCTTACCGCTTCGGCTGGCGAAGCCATCATGGCCCACCAGTTCCTCGCCTACGAACCCTGGAAGGGCGACATCGTGCGCCGCACCAACGGTTCCATCATCGCCAAGGAGGGCGGCACTGCCTTTGCATATGCTCTCGACAAGCTGCAGGACCGCGGCAAGTTCTTCATCTTCCCGCAGGATGAAGTCTATTGCGGACAGGTAGTGGGCGAGCACGCCAAGGACAAGGACCTCACTGTCAACGTCACCAAGTCGAAGAAACTCACCAACATGCGTTCGAAGTCGAGCGACGAGAAGGCCGCACTCATCCCGCCCAAGGTGTTCAGCCTGGAGGAGGCACTCGAGTACATCAAGGCCGACGAATATGTAGAGGTTACACCTCACAACATCCGCATGCGCAAGATTGTTCTCGACGAACTGGAGCGCAAGCGCCTGAAGCGTGCTGCCGGCATCGCTGACGACGAGGACGAAGATTAAGGTTTTGGTTCGAAAGGTTTGAAGGGTTTGAAAGGTTCGAAATCCCGATATCCCGATATCCCGATATTCCGCTATTCCGAAACAACGGAATTCCGATATTCCGAAATACCGAAATTCCGAAATTCCTAAAAAACCGAAACTCCGAGAAACCGAACACCAACTAAGAATGAACTTAAAGAAGATCGATTGGTACATCATCAGGAAGTTCCTGGGCACCTTCTTCTTCGCAATTTTGCTCATCATGGCCATCGCTGTGGTCCTCGCCTACAACGAGAAGATGGACAAC
>JAEEUA010000161.1 GCA_016286775.1 Bacteroidales bacterium | reverse complement strand
CGTCTTCTACGGCCAGAAGCCCTGGCAGGAAATAGCTGAGCACTCCGGCTCGGAATGCGTCGAAATGGAGAGCTTCGGCCTCTTCCACAACGCCAATATTCTGGGTAAGCAGGCCGCCTGTCTGCTCACCATCAGTGACAGCTTCGTCGATCACGTTGAGCTTACCGCCGAGGAGCGCCAGACATCCTTCAAAACCATGATGACGCTTGCCCTTGAGGCCGCCATCGTGCTCTAAGCGCTCTTGTCGCACTCATGCAACCCGCTACAGAACGTCTTTGGAACAGCAACTACTGGAAGGTGATGATAGCCAACTTCACGCTGTCGTTTTCCTTCTATCTGCTCACACCCCTGCTTCCTCTATATTTGAGCGAGACATACGGCACAACCAAGGACATGATCGGATTGGTGCTCTCGGGCTATACCGTCACTGCCCTTCTTGTTCGACCATTCAGCGGGTTTGTCGTCGATAGCTTTTCGCGCAAGCATGTGCTCCTCATAAGCCTCTTTGCCTACTTCATCTGTTTCGGCGGCTATCTGGTCGCCGGAACCTTGTTGTTGTTTGCCATCGTCCGCACACTCCACGGAGCGCCTTTTGGCGCCTCGTCGGTGTCCAATAGCACGGTGGCCATCGACGTGTTGCCCTCCAGCCGGCGCAACGAAGGCATCGGCTACTACGGCTTGAGCAACAACGTAGCCACCGCCATCGCCCCTTCGGTAGGCATCTTCATCTATCGTTATGCCCACGACTTCGACCTGCTCTTCTGGCTGGCGTTCCTTGTTGCCTTCCTTGGCTTTGCCGTCGATGCCACCGTCAAATTGCCCAAGCGAGCTATAGCGACGGGCAAACGCCCCCTTTCGCTCGACCGCTTCTTCCTCCTAAGCGGCTGGCTCATTGGTCTCAACTTCATCTTCTTCGGCATCTGTTTTGGTGTGCTCAGCAACTACCTCGCCATCTACGGGAAGGAGACTATGGGCATCACCAGCGGAACGGGCACATTCTTCATGCTGCTCTCCATCGGGCTGATCCTCTCTCGTCTGCAGGGCGGCAAGATGCTGCGTCAGGGCCGGCTCATCTACAATGCCGGAATCGGCATCCTCACCTCCACTGTCGGCTATCTGCTTTTCGTCGCATGTCCCAACATGGTGGGCTACTACGGTGCCGCCATTCTCATCGGCCTTGGCAATGGTCACCTCTGGCCAGCTTTCCAGAACATGATCATCGGCGTTGCTGCCAACGACCAGCGAGGCACTGCCAATTCCACCCTCCTCACCAGCTGGGATCTTGGTATCGGTATCGGCATCCTCCTTGGTGGTTCCATTGTCGAGTATTTCAGCTATGCTGCTGCATTCTGGTGGATTGCCATCGTGCACTGTGCAGGTGCCCTTCTCTTCTTCCTCGCTACACGCTCCTCCTTCTACCGCCATCGAATTGTCCGATAAGGTTGGAAACTTACACATATAATATAGTTATTTGCGCTATCCGTGAAACTGCATATATTGACAAATACGTTGATTCTGGCTGTTGCCTTCGCATCTGCGACCCAGGCAGCATATTCAGCTACGTCCTTAGCAGCACCCCCCTCCTATCGCATCATAAAGGAACTCGATGAACTCCCCTTCAAGGAAGTCACCGACCTCGTTTACGACAGCGACGACCTGCTATGGATAGCCACGCGCAATGGCCTCTACTGCTACGACAACTACCGCATCCGCCCCTATCGCCGCGATGGCCGTCATCCCGACATGCTCTCCGACAACGAGGTGAAACGTGTAACTGAGGACCGCCAGCAGCGCGTCTGGATAGCCACTGCACAAGGACTGGACCGACTGGACAAGCAGACGGGGCACATCGAGCATCTCGTTCCGACAAAAAGCCAAATACATTCCATCACGGAACTCATGGTGACAAGAGATGGAACCATCTGGGTCGCTTCAGATGACGGGTTCTTCTATTATCTGCCCGATGACGACGTGCCTCATCCGGTTCGCATTCTCAATAATCGGGGTGAGTCAATCAGATACGGCCAATGCATGATGGAGGACCACCGAGGATACATCTGGCTAGGCACCTGGGCCGACGGACTGTTTCGCTATGATCCACACAGCGAAGAGCTCATTCAGTATCCCCAGATGAACAGCCGCAACTCCGCCCATGTGCTGCTCGAAGACGACCACAAGCGCATCTGGGTGGCAGGATGGGCCAGCGGCATCCATGTGCTCGAGAATGCATGGGATATGAATAACCTATCCTGGAAGACCTTTACGGAACCCGACCTGATTGGCGATATCACCTATAGCATGACCTTCGATGTCGATCGTCATCAGATTCTGATAGGCGCCTCACGCGGCATGACCATTGCCGACACCGAGCATCTCGGAACATTCCATAAACTCGCAGATCCGAACGACGGACATCCCATTCCAGGCGTGGAGATTACAGGTATCGAGCAAAGCAAGGATGGACAAACCTGGGTCAGCATGATTGGTCAAGGTGTTGCAGCCATTGAACCTGACCAGGCTCACTTCGGCCATTCCACCCTCGAAAGTTCGCGCAAATATTTCAAGACATCATCCGTCAGAAGCATCTATGCCGACCGTCACCAGCGCCTTTGGCTTGGCATCGGAACACAAGGACTTGCCGTGCAGGATTTGAAGACAGGCAAGACCTACAACTGGAATGAAATACCGGCCCTGAGCAGGACACATCAGACCATGTCAACGGTCTATGCCATCACGGAGACTTACGACGGACATATCTGGGTGGCAAACTTCAGTTCCGAAATCATGGAGATAATCCCACCCAAGGAAGGGGAAGACATTCGCAAGCTAACCGCCACCATCTACCAGTCGGCTACAACTCCATTTGCGCCGTCCGACCGCATCTTCACCCTTTTTGAAGACCGCAACGACAATCTTTGGGTCGGTGGCACGGGAGGCGCCGTAATGCGCCGTCCGGATGGTTCCATCCTCCGCCTCGATACCGTGCAGATGGACCCGAAGCACAAGATGAAGGACCTCGAAGTTCAACGGATTGCACAAAGCTCCGACGGCAGCCTGCTGCTGGCAGCTCTTCACGCAGGAGTCTATCGCATGACGAAACGTGACGGGAAATGGGGCGTGCAGTGCTTCAGTGCCGAGAACGGAGGCATAGGCGACAACGAGATACAAAGTCTCTGTCTCGACAAGCAGGACAGGCTGTGGGCAGGTTCGAAGAACGGCGATCTCTATGTGCTCTATCCAGGCAGCAAGCGTTTCCGTTCGGTGAAGGAAGACTGGCATCTGCCCGGAGCTTCGATCAACTTCATCATCGAAGATCGACGCACCATGCCCACACGTGAAGGCCAGCACAGCCTCTGGGTGGGAACCAACGAGGGACTGCTCCAGATCATCACCAGCCTCGACCTGGCGACTACACGCATTATTCATTACAATGAAGAGGATGGACTGCTCGACAACTATCTCATCCGCAGTTCTGCCACCTCCGACTACGATGGCAATATCTACTTCGGCACGCATCACGGCTACAACTTCTTCAACGCAGAACAACTTGCACAAGACAAGGAACGTCCCCATCATGTCAAGATCAGTGAACTGCTCGTCGAAGACACTCCTTGGCAGGAACTGCCCGAAGAAGAAAGAAGCAGAATCTCCGAATTTGACCCAAGATATACCAAACAGCTGACCTTCACACACGATCAAAGTGTATTTACGCTGGAATTTGCCCAAACTGGCTTTACTCATAAGAAGGAGATACAGTTCGCCTACAAGCTCGACGGCTACGACGAAGGGTGGCGCTACGCATCGGGCAATCTTCCGCAAGCCAGTTACAGCAATCTGCCCGCAGGCGAATACACCTTCCTGCTCTGCAGCGCCCACCACACCTATTCGGGCGGAAACACCAATCCCACCAACGATGATGACGTGCTCAAGGTTGACATCCGCATACTTCCTTCCTGGTGGGAGACACGAACTGCCAAGCTGATCTATGCGCTGTTGGGCATCCTTGCCGTTTTGCTTCTGCAGAAAGGATTCCGAATACTGAAAGTTCGCTACAAGCAACTCCTGATACGTGCCCGAGAACGCGCTGCCATCCGCAAGGGAGAAATCATTCTCAAGCCCGGCAAACCCGATGTCACCGATGCCGACAAGGACTTCATCAACCGTGCCATCGCCTGCATCAACAATCACCTGAGTGACCCCGACTACGACCAGCAGCGTTTCCTCGACGACATGGGCGTATCGAAAGCAACTTGCTTCCGCAAACTCAAGGCCATGACTGGTCAGAGCTACACCAACTTCGTACGCGACATCAAGATGAAGGCTGCTATGAAACTGCAGCAGGAGAATCCCAACATCCGCATCTCTGATCTGGCCTATGCTGTAGGGTTCAGCGACCCGAAATACTTCTCAGCCTGCTTCAAGAAGTACTATGGCAAGTTGCCGTCCGAGATTACGGATGATAAACCAAACAAGAACCCAGACAATAAAGAAAATTTATAATTTCATTCCGTTTCACGTCAAAAATCAGTTCATTTTTCACATATATTAGGTTCTTGAAACAATTTTCTACCTATTTGTAACAATTATTTCCAAAAAGAATCTTCATATAGACTACCTTTGCGGCATCAAAAACGCGGGTAGTCTATTGTGTTATTCATACAATAAGCACCCAGAGAATTACACAACACATATTAATAACTTTAAACAAGGTACTAATGGAAAAAATTAGTCGAAAACTTACTGAAGGCTGGAAGATGCTACTTGGCATCCTGCTCTTCTGCTTCGTCATGGCCATTTCGCCAGCGTATGCACAGAACACCACTGTCAAGGGTGTAGTAAGAGATGCAATGGGTCCGACAGCGGGTGCTACCGTTGTTCAAAAAGGGACCAACAACGGAACCATCACCGATCTTGATGGTAATTTCGAGATTAGTGTTCCAGCCAATGCTATCCTCGTCGTCAGTTTTGTAGGCTTGGATTCGCAAGAGATTCCTGTGGCAGGCAAGAAGTTTATCGAAGTAACCCTGGAAGGCAACGAAGAACTCGAAGAGGTCGTCGTAGTAGGTTACGGTACTCAGAAGAAGTCCGACATCACTGGATCGGTTGCCTCGGTTGACAAGGCTCGTCTTTCGAAACTTCCTGTCACCAACGTACTGCAAGCTGTTCAGGGTGCGACTGCCGGTGTAACCATTTCGCAGGGCAGTTCGATACCTGGTGATGCTCCTTCTGCACTTGTGCGTGGACGCAACTCCATCAATGCAGGTACAGGTCCTTACATTGTTGTCGATGGTGTGCCCATCTCGAAGAGCGGTGGTTCACTGAATGACATCAACCCTGGCGACATCGAATCGATGGAAATCCTGAAGGATGCCTCTGCAACAGCCATCTATGGCACCAATGGCGCCAACGGTGTCATCCTTATCACCACCAAGCACGGCAAGGAGGGCAAGCCTTCCATCAGTTACAACGGCTATGTCGGCATAGAGGATTTTGCCAACAAGATGGACTTCTGCAATG
Source organism: Bacteroidales bacterium (assembly GCA_016286775.1). Lineage (GTDB taxonomy): Bacteria > Bacteroidota > Bacteroidia > Bacteroidales > UBA3663 > Liminaster. The sequence continues at coordinate 2,401 of JAEEUA010000161.1, read as the reverse complement.
GAGCACAGATTACCCAGCGCTACAAGGATTATGTGGCTCAGAATGCTGGCGAGACCATGTACAATGACTATGTCAAGAACCAAGGCGAAGCCGCTGCTCAGGCCGCAGGACAGGAAACTGACTGGATCTACGACATGGTTTCACGCACAGGTATCATTCAGGACCATAACGTTACCATCAATGGTGGCGCTGAGAAAGTAAAGTACTTCATCTCGGGTGACTATCTGACCCAGAAGGGTGTATTGAAAGGCTTCAACTACAAGCGTTATTCACTTCGTCTGAACATTGACGCCGACGTTACCAACTACCTGAAGATTGGCACAAACACCTACATCGTAAGCCACAACCGCGATGGCGGCCGTGTGAACTTCCTGATGGCTGAAGCTATGTCGCCTTATGGCCAGGTTTACAATGAGGACGGCTCGTACTGCATTTACCCAATGGCTTCGGAGAACCTCTTCTTCAACCCCATGCGTGACGTAAACCAGGATCATGAGCGTCGTCAGTGGAACATCAACCTGAATGGTTACGCCGACCTCGATTTCGGCCATATTTGGGCGCCACTGAAGGGTCTGCACTACAAGTTCAACTTCGGTTACTCTTACGTTCCTAAGCGCGAGAATTACTATAATGGTGCTGAACAGAACGACCTGAACGGATATGGCTATATCTTCAATGCCGAAACCCAGAGTTATACGGCCGAGAACATTTTGAGTTGGGCTCGTGATTTTGGCAAGCATCACATCGACCTGACTGCCCTCTATGCTTCCTCGCGAAGGAAGTATCACGATAACACGGCGGCAGCCAGCAAATTCATCAATGACGAATTATTGTGGCACAACCTTGGTGGTGGCGGCACTCAGGTAGCAAAGTCTAAAACCGAACTATACACCACCGTTTCCCAGATGGGTCGTATCAACTACTCCTATGATAGCCGCTACCTTTTCACCGCTACCGTTCGTCGAGATGGTTCATCGGTGTTCGGTGATAACATCAAATACGGTACGTTCCCTTCGGTCGCCTTAGGTTGGAATATTGCCAACGAAGCGTTTATGGAGGGCACTAACGATTGGCTGAACAACTTGAAACTTCGCCTCTCCTATGGTAAGGCAGGTAACGAGGCTATCAACGTTTACGAGACCCTTGCCAAGATGACGAATGCAGCACTTGCTCTTGACGGAGCTTCATACACCGCCCTCTATCCCAACAGTCGCATGGGCAACTCTGGATTGAGCTGGGAGACCACCAAGTCGTTCAACGTCGGCGTAGATTTCGGTTTCTTGAACAACCGCATCAACGGTAATATCGACTTCTATACATCCAAGACTACCGACCTGCTTCTGCAGCGCAACCTGCCGAAGATCTCCGGTTATTCGAATGTATATATGAACATGGGTGAGACAGCCAACAAGGGTCTCGAAATCACCATCAACTCGAAGAACATTTCGACGAAGGACTTCACATGGAGCACCTCTCTCGTATGGTCTTGGAACAAGAATGAGATCAAGGACCTCTATGGCGACGGCAAGGATGACCTCGGCAACCGCTGGTTCATCGGAGATCCAATCAGCGTCATCTACGACTATGAGATGGAAGGCATCTGGCAAAAGGATGAGATCGAACGTGGTGACCACCAGAAACAGGATCCTCAGGCTCAAGCTGGTGATGTCAAACTACGCGACATCGATGGCGACGGCAAGATTACTCCCGAAGGCGACAAGACCATCCAAGGACAGACTTCTCCAAAATGGATTGGTGGCTTGACCAACACCTTCTCATACAAGAATATTACTCTGAGTATCTTCATCCAGACCGTACAGGGATTGAAGCGCAACAATTCGCTGCTGGCTATGGCCAGCGATGAGATGGGTCGTCGCAACAGTACCCTTGAGGTAGGCTATTGGTCGGAAAGCAATCCAACCAACGAATTCCGCTCATTGAGCAAGACCTCCAACCGTTGGGGCTACGGATTCCCACGTGATGCAAGCTTCACCCGCATAAAGGACATCACGCTGAGCTATCAATTCCCGGCCAAGATCACCAAGGCACTGAACATCAACGCGCTGACCATCTATGCCAGCGGACGCAACCTCTTCACCTTCACCGACTGGATTGGATGGGACCCCGAGTCTGACATCACTCAGCGCGGATGGGGCGGCTACGAGAACAACTATCCTATGACGAAGAGCATGGTGTTCGGACTGAACGTTACCTTCTGATGAATAATTGAGTAATTGAAGATTTGAATAATAGAAATACACGAGAGTTATGAAAATCAAGAATATCATATATAGTGCATCTGTTGCCACCATGTTGACCATTGGCCTTTCCGCCTGCAGCGACAGCTATCTCGATGAGAACATGTTTTCACAATATGGCACAGATGTTACCGACGTGAACG
>JAEEUA010000160.1 GCA_016286775.1 Bacteroidales bacterium | reverse complement strand
CTTGCCGGCTGCCAGTCCGTCGGCCTTGAGCACGTAGGGCGCCTGGAGTTCTTCGAGGAAACGGCATGCCTCGTCGTACTGCTCGGCGTTGAACGAGCGATAGCGGGCGGTTGGAATCTGATGACGGCTCATGAAGCCCTTGGCAAAGTCCTTCGAGCCTTCGAGCTGGGCTGCTGCCTTGCTGGGGCCGATGACGCGGATGCCCGCGAGGCGCTCGTTGCCCTTGATGTAGTCGTAGATGCCGTTGACCAGGGGGTCTTCGGGGCCTACGACGATCATGCCAATCTGGTGCTGGAGGCAGAAGTCGGCAATCTTGTCAAACTCGCCCACCTTGATGGGGACGTTCTGGCCATAGGCGGTAGTGCCAGCGTTGCCTGGGGCAATGTATAGTTGTTCGCACTTGGGGCTCTGTGCCAGTTTCCAAGCGATGGCGCATTCGCGGCCGCCACTGCCGAGGAGGAGGAGGTTCATAGGGATAGGGTTAAGAGGGGTTAAGAGGGGTTAAGAGGGGTTAAGAGGGGTTTGAGGGGTTAAGAAGGGTTAAGAGGGGCTAACAACCTTTCTTAACCTTTCGCTCCGAGCTCTGCTCGCGTGGAGCGAAGCGTAACAACCTTTCTTAACCTTTCAGAACCATCATTATAGATGTTCGTCAAAATAGCGTGCAATATTATTTAAAAGGTGGACACGGTCACGGCCGCGCACGTTGTGCTCGTGACCGATGTACATCAGGAAGTCGGGGTAGGTGTCGGCGGCAACAGCGTTCTTGAGGAACTGCATCGACATCTGGGGCACGACGGTGCCGTCCTGGTCGTCGTGGATGATGAGGAGGTGGCCACGGAGCTTGTCGGCCTGATTGACCAGTGTGCTGGCAGCGTAGCCTTCGGGGTTGTCCTGAGGCGTGCCCATGTAGCGTTCGCCGTACATCACCTCGTAGCGGCTCCAGTCGAGCACGGGCCCGCCGCAGACGCCTACCTTGAACGTTTCGGGATAGTTGAGCATCATGTAGGTGGTCATGAAGCCGCCGTAGCTCCAGCCGTAGATGCCGATGCGGTCGGCATCGACATAGGGCAAGGTCTTGAGGTAGGCGACACCTTGCATCTGGTCGAGGGCCTCGACTTGGCCGAGGTTGTGCCAGATGGCCTGTTCGAAAGCGAGACCCCGGTTGTCGGAACCGCGTCCGTCGATGGTGAAGACCACGTAGCCGCGATTGGCCATGTAGCAGTCCCAGCCGGGCAATCCCCATTGGAAGCCGTCGGTGACGAGCTGGGCGTGGGGGCCATTGTAGAGATAGACGATGACGGGATAGCGCCGGTCGGGATGCTTGTCGTAGTCGCGCGGTTTGACGAGACGATAGTAGAGGTCGGTCACGCCATCGGCGGCCTTGAGTGTGCCAAGTTCCACTTCGGGACGTGCCAAGGTGGCGTGCTTCTCGTTCTGGAGATAGGGATTGACGGCGGTGTAGAGCACCTCGGTCGTGATGGGACGACCATTCTTGAGGCTGATCAGTTGGCAGGTGCGCGGTGTCGCGTGGTTGGTGTAGGTGTCATAGACTTGTGTGAACTGGTCGTTGACCTTGATGCTATGACGGCCTTCGGCTTGAGTGATGCGTGTTACCTTCGCTTCCCTTGGACGCGACCAACGGGAGCAACCTTTCAAACCATTCGAACCTTTCGAACTTTTCAAACCCTTTACACCACGCGGTATCTCTACCGCGTACAAGTTGCTTTCGAGCGGACTGTCGGCAGCCGCCATGAAGTAGAGGTATTTTCCGGCAGGGTCGATGCCGACAATCGACGTGATGTCGTACTTCCCTTGCGTCAGGGGCAGGCAGACGGCTTTGTCGCCGGCGATGTTGTAGAGATAAGCCTGCATGTAGCCGTCGCGTTCGCTGAGCCAGACAAAGCGGTCGTTGGAGCCGGGAAGGAAATAGGCGGGGTGCTTGGGCTCGACATAGCGGTCGGAGCTCTCGGTGAAGAGCGTGCGCACAAAATCGCCTGTCTGAACATCATAGACGTTCATCTCCATGTGATTCTGTAGGCGGTTGAGTTCGGCAATGAGAATCTGACGGCAGTCGGGACGCCAGGTGACGCAGGTCAGGTAATGGTCGGACAGCGGTTTGGTCTTGAGCCAAATGGTCTGCATGTCGTCGGGATTGTAGATGCCCAAGGTGACCTGATGGCTCGTCATGCCCGCCATCGGATAGCGAATCCATTTGACCTCGGCTTCCTGCGGATCGGTCTGGAGCAAGGGATATTGACCCACCATCGACTGGTCCATGCGGTAGAATGCCAGCAGGTGACCCTTCGGGCTCCAGAAGATGCCGCCCTCGATGCCGAACTCGTTGCGATGGACCGATTGTCCCCAGACGATGGGCGATTGTCCCTCGTCGGGAGAGTCGCTGTCGGCGTTGGGGTCGCTGACCTCCTGGCGAAGCGGAGATTCGCTTTCCGTAATCTGCTCCACCCAAAGACGATCGCCTTCGTTCAAGGCCGTCCAAAGTTTGTCGGCACTGGGTTCTCCTTTCAGCGTCGGGCGCTGAGGCGTGGCTTTGGCAGCATCTTCGGGCAGAACATAATGGAACTCACCCTGCTCATCGAACCAGGTGTTGAGAAGCGAGGGGGCATAGACGTAGTCGGGATGACCTGGCGTCAGCTGTGCCATCGTGGGCAACTCACCCTCGGTTTGCGGGATGGTGCTCAGGATGGTTTGCGCTGATGCGGAAAGAGTCATGGATGCTGCAAAAAGGGGGATGAGAAGGAAGCGGGTCTTTTTCATTCTGGATGGGGCGGGGAGGTCGGAGAAATCGGCGCTATCGGAATACTCGGAGTACTCGGAATATTCGGATTATTCGGAATGGTCGGACTGATCTTTTTCGGGTTTCTTCGTATAGTCGAGGACTACCTTGCTCTTGTCGAAGTCCTCGCCGAACATCGGGCGGTTGGGGTCGTAGGTGCGCAGTCCGCGAGGCTTGTGTTCGCCACCGCGTTCTTCGAGCTTGCCGTCGGCTCCACGCTTGAAGTTGCCGCGGCTCACCGAGATGCTGCCGTCCTTGCCGATGGTGTAGGTGCGCTGTGTGTTGCTGTCCTTGCGGGGACGTCTGGGCTTGTCGGTGTCGGCAGGCTTATGTCCACGCTCGTAGGCCTTGCCGTCCTTGTCGAAGAAACGCTTCTTCCGGTCGCCGCTGTCGGCCTTGCCGTCCTTTCTTCCGTCTTTCTTGAAAGGCTTATCGTCCTTCTTGAATGGTTTATCCCCTTTCTTGAAGGAAGAGCCTTTCTTTCCGAAGTCCTTGCGGACGCGGTCGAAGCGGGTGTTGTCCTGTTTCTGGTCGGCACTTTGTTTGTCGAGTTCGCCGCCCTCCTGTCGGAAGTCGTCGTACCTGCCGCTGAATAGCTCGTACTTGCGCAGCTGACAAGGGATGCCTCCGTTGTTGAGGTCGATCTTGAGCGAAGGCTTGAGGCCGATGAAGTCGAAGGGAGTGCCTTCCTTGCGGCGGCCGGTGCGTGGATCGGTGTAAGAGAATGTTGCATTCGGGTCGTCGCTCGAGATAATCCAGGCTTCGGAGCCCTGGAAGTTCTTCTTCAGCACGCTTGCCACCATGCGGTAGAAGGTGGGCACATCGGTGAAGAGGCGCTTGCCATAAGGGGGATTCATGACGACGATGCCGCCGCGAGGCTGCTCGCCTTCGGCCAGCGATTCGGCGTCTTTCTGCGCCCAGGGAGCTGCATCGACCTCTTCGAAGTCCTTGACCGAGAGGGTGATGTACTTCTGCAGGCCGGCTTTCCGGATGTTCTCGGAGGTGACTCCGATGGCAACCTTCGAGATGTCGGAGCCATAGATGTGGTGCAGGAACTCGCGCTCCTGCGAATCGTCGTCGTAGAGTTCCTGCCAGAGGTCGTTGTCGTAGGCGAGGTCGCCGACGGTCCAGCGCTGGAAGCCGAAGCCCTTGCGGAACAGTCCTGCGGGTGTATTGGTGGCGATGAGGGCTGCCTCGATGAGGAAGGTGCCCGAGCCGCACATCGGGTCGTAGAGGTCGCGCGTTCCGTCGTAACCGGCCTTGAGGAGGATTCCTGCAGCCAGCACCTCGCTGATGGGGGCGTTGGTGAGCTGTTCCTTGTAGCCGCGCTTGTAGAGCGGTTCGCCGCTGGAGTCGAGGCTGAGGGTGCATTCCGAACCCATGGTGGAGGATTCGGCGGAGTCGGAGATGTGAAGGTTGAGCTGTACATCGGCTGAACCTACTGCCACCTTGGGACGCTTCATGCCATGTTCGACGAAGTAGTCGCAGATGGCATCCTTGGTGCGATAGATGGCGAAGCGAGAATTGCGGAAGTTCTCGGAGTAGATGGTGTTGTCGATGGCGATGGTCTGCCCTTCGGCCACATACCGGCTCCAGTCGATGGCCTTCACCTTGGCGTAGAGCTCCTCGGGGTCGGCGGCAGAGAACTGCTCGAATGGCATGAGCACACGCAGCGCCGTTCGAAGCCAGAGGTTAGACTTGTAGAGCAGCTCCTTGTCGCCCAGGTAGCTGACCATGCGATTGCCGATGGCGATGTTCTCACCACCCAGCTGTTCGATTTCCTTGGCCAGGATTTCCTCGAGGCCAGCGAGGGTTTTTGCAATTATCTTGAATTTATCCATTGTATGTGATAGCAGATGGTCGTTGTATTCCATCTTGTCATTTCGCGTTGTAGAAAAGTTTTGTATCGGCGGGGACGTCGTGGGTGACCCAGAGGTTGCCGCCTATCGTAGTATTATCGCCTATGTGAACGCGGCCCAGGATGGTGGCGTTGGCATAGACCACCACGTGGTTGCCGAGGATGGGGTGACGGGCAATACCCTTGACGAGCGAGCCGTCGGGTTCCTGCGGGAAGTTCTTGGCGCCAAGTGTCACGCCCTGGTAAAGTGTGACGTGATGGCCCAGGATTGCTGTTGCACCGATGACGACACCCGTGCCATGGTCGATGGCAAACGAGGGGCCGATGGTGGCTCCCGGATGGATGTCGATGCCCGTCTCGCTGTGGGCAAGTTCGGTGATCATGCGCGGGATGAGCGGTACGTCGAGCTGGTAGATGGCATGGGCAATGCGGTAGTTGGTGATGGCATGCATGCCGGGATAGCAGAGGATGACCTCGCCGAGATTGTTGGCGGCGGGGTCGTTGCGATACATGGCCACCACGTCGGTCGCCAATATTTCGCGTAGTTCGGGAAGGGCTTCGACAAATCGTTTGGCACGGCGTTTGGCCGCGTCACGCACCACCTCGCGCTCGACGAAGTCGTCGCCCTGGGCAAAGGCGATACCCGCCATGAACTGCTTGGAGATCTTTTCGTAGAGGTGCTCTACACCGACGCCGATGTGATATTGCAGACCACCTGTCACCACGTTCTTTCCGTAATATCCGGGAAAGAGAATGGAGCGGCAGATGTCGACAAATTCACGCAGTTCCGGCACCGAAGGAAAGGGAATCCCTTCGATGCCGAAGTGGTGCAGTTCGCTTTGAGAGATGTCGCTCAAAGTCGATATGGTCTGGTCGAAATTGTGCATTAATCAGATGCCGTATTTAGCACGAAGAGCCTTCGAGATGGCATTCTTGTTCACCACATAGTTGAGGGTCTTGGCACGTGCGAACTCTGGAGTCATGTACCAGATGCCGTCGTACTTGCCGGTGACGCCCCAGCTGTTCTTGATCAGATAGTAGAGGTTGCCCTCCTGGTCCTTGGCTGTACCGAAGAGGTGCATGCCGTGGTCGTCGCCGGTCTCGAAGTTGTCGTAGCCGCGCTGACGATCCTCAACGGTGACTTTCTTCTGTGGAAGAGGCTTCTCGCTGAGTTCCTTGCCCTTGGCACTGCGGTCAAGACGGAGCCAGCGTGCCTGGTCGGCACCGGGAGCATCGGGAGCCTCCATGTCGGGATATACGGCAAGACCATCGCGTGTGAATCCGTCCTCGCTGACATCACCGCCCCAAAGCACAGTGTAGCCGGCCTTGATGGCATCGTCGATGATCTGCATGAAGTCATCGAGCTCGAGGTTGAGGCTTTCGCCCCAGCGCCAGTTGTCCTGCACTTCGATGATGAAGCCCTTGCCCTTGTTGGCACCTGTCGAATAGGGATGATGGGTGAACGAGGTGAGCGAGACGTAGTCGTCGGGGTTGAGACCGGTGCTTGCGGCAAAGGTCATAGGAGTATAGGTCTTGCCTTCGTAAGTAAAGGTCTCGGGAGCCTTGCCAAGATATACCTCATGGACGGCACGAACGGCTTTCTTCCAAAGAGGTTCGCCATCGGGGCTGAACTGGAGTTTGCGTGCATTGGCGGCAGCCTTAACCAATGGGTCGGTCATGGCCGAGAGTTCGCTGTGGTTGCTGAGGGTGTCGCCGTACATGGCACCGGCAGGCATCTCGCTGTCGGGGATGAGGCCGTAGTTGCGGAGGCAATAGAAGACATCGGCGAACGAGCCACCTTGTGCGAAACTTACATCACCGTGGGTGCGTACCGACTTCTCGGCACGGTCCATATAGGTGTTCTGGATGACAAACATCTCTGAGAAGTCATAGACCTTGCCGGTCTTCTTGAGTGCCTCGCTCTCGAGGAAGCTCAGACCTGAATAACTCCAGCAGGTGCCGGCATTTTTCTGGTTCTTGACCGAAGTGATAGCTACTGAATCGACGGTGGTGAACTGGAAACCCTTGACAGAGTCGTTCTTTGCATCTTCCTGTGCAAAGGCAGCACACGAAAGAAGGGCGGCGATGCCGCAGAGCATGGTTTTCTTCATCTTTTTTTATTTTTTGTTGTTTTTGTTTTTCTTGTTTGCAGGCTGCAGGATGTCGTTGTAACGTTTCTGATCGGCAACGAGTTGTGCAGCCTTCTTCACGAGTGTGTCTTGCAGCAGACTGTGTTCCGACTGTCCGCGCTGATGGTAATAGCGCAGGATGATCTCGTTGGCGACCTCCTCCTTGATCTCTTCACGCAGCGAATCGAGGTCGTGCTTCATGTCGAAGACTTTGAGGAGAGTGAGGATGCTGTCCTTCTTGTTAGTTAAGGCTTTCTTGCAGAATTCGTCATACTCTTCGTCCGTGAGTTTGAACTCGCCGATGGGTGCGATGGTCTCGTGCTCCTGGCGATAGCGTGTAGCATAGTCGAAGGTGAGATATTCGCGTTCGAGGTAATAGGCCAGTCCGGACATCTGCTGCGGTTTCTCCTCGACATCGGGTTTGATTCCGCGGCCATCGCGTACTTCGCGGCCATTGGCAGTGTAGAACACGTGCGTCAACGAGTCGGGTATCTGCTCAGCCTCACCCAGCTTGTAGTTGATGACCTGGATGCAGCGGCCCGATGGGATGTAGTACTTGGCGGTCGTGAACTTCATGAGCGTGTTGTAGGGCAGGGGACGGGTGCTCTGTACGAGACCCTTGCCAAACGAGCGCTCGCCCATGATGACGGCGCGGTCCAGATCCTGCAACGAACCACTCAGGATTTCGGCTGCTGATGCCGAATTGCGGTCGATGAGGCAGACGATGGGGAGTTGTGGTTCGATGGGCACGGTGTTGGTGCGGTAGGCGCTGTTCCATTCGGGGCGCTTGGCCTTGGTTTCGACCACAGGGCTTCCCTTTGGCACAAACATACCGACAATCTTCACGGCTTCTTCGAGCAGGCCGCCGCCGTTCTGACGCAGGTCGAAGACGAGTCCCTTGAGGGAATGCTCTTTGTCGGCACGCATTTTGACGAGAGCATCCTGTACGTCCTGACCTGCCTTGTCGGTGAACTGGGAAAGGAAGATATAGGCCACACTGTCGTTGAGCCAGCCGTAATAGGGCACAGCATCGAGCAGGATCTTGCGGCGATGTATCTCGAAGTCAATCGGCTCGTCCACGTATGGACGCTTCACGCGGAGGTTGAACGTCGTTCCGGCTTGTCCGCGCAGTTTCTCGCTCACTTCGGAG
>JAEEUA010000159.1 GCA_016286775.1 Bacteroidales bacterium | reverse complement strand
TTGAGCGTTGATTAATGACTGGTATTGGCGGGCAGAAGTCACAATGACATCTTGTTCGGAAAGTTCGGGGATGTTGGCTGCCTCGAAGATGGCTTTTTCCAATTTGTCGATATTCGTTCCGTGCTTGGCTGAGATGTCGATGATGGGTTTGTCTATAAGTGTTGTGCTGGTGTTAGTTGTTGTTTGTATATCTATTTTGTTCCTAATGATTATCAGAGACTTATCTTTTGTACGCTCGAGTATTTCTTGAACGTCTTCCGTTGAGGGGGTGGAATCGATAATCCATAGTACGATGCGGGCTTTGTCGATGGCAGAATAGGTGCGCTGGATGCCTATTTGTTCTATCTCATCGGTAGTTTGGCGGATGCCGGCTGTATCGATGAAACGGAAGGTGACGCCATTGATGTCGATGGTGTCTTCGATGGTGTCGCGGGTAGTGCCGTGAATGGATGAAACGATGGCTCGGTCATCGTGGAGTAATCGGTTCAGGAGGGTCGATTTTCCCACGTTCGTCTTGCCGATGATAGCTACGGGAATGCCGCTCTTTAGGGCCTGGCCTGTCTCGAAAGAGTGGGCGAGGGATGTGATGCGATTGTTAATTTTATTCGCAATATCCAACAGTTCGTTGCGGTCGGCAAATTCCAGGTCTTCGTGGTCGGAGAAATCCAGTTCGAGTTCTATGAGCGAGGTAAGTTTCAATAGCTGTTCACGTAGGCGTGCGAGTTCTGAAGAGAAGTGTCCACGGAGCTGGTTCATGGCTATCTGATGGGTGGCTTTGTTGCCTGAGGCTATCAGATCGGCCACGGCCTCTGCTTGCGAGAGGTCCATCTTGCCGTTGAGGAAAGCCCGCTGGGTGAACTCGCCAGGATTAGCCTGCCGGCAACCGTTCTCAATCAGCAACGCCAATACCTTATTTAAGATATAACGTGAGCCGTGGCATGAGATTTCTGCGCTCTCTTCGCCCGTGTAGGAGTGGGGGGCACGGAAGACGCTCACCAGCACTTCGTCGATGGGGGAGGGATGCTCTGATGTAGCTTCATATTCGACAATATGGCCATAGTGGATGGTGTTGGGCAGGGCGTCGGAGAGGTCTTTTGTGAAGATATGAGAAAGAATCTCAAGCGCTTTGGGGCCTGAGATTCTTATGATTCCTAAAGCTCCTCCTGGAGCCGTTGCAAGGGCGCAGATCGTGTCGTTCATTTTCTTGGGGTTGCGACGGAGTCGCAACATACGATTTTAGATGCGATCGAGGACCAGCTGGATGAGCGTGTCGATGGAGTTTTTGTACTCGGTGTTCATTTCCGTGGTGTAACGGTTGGCAATGACCATGCAACAAGTCATGGCACGATGACCGAGCAGAGAGGCAAGGCCGGCAACGGCCGATGACTCCATCTCGAAGTTACAAATCTTCATGCCTTCGTATTCGAAAGCCTCAATCTTTTCGTTCTGCTTGGGATCAGCAATGTCAGCACGGAGAATGCGTCCCTGGGGACCATAGAATCCTCCGCACGAGATGGTGTAGCCGCGAACCATGTCGTCCTTTGCGATCTGCTCTATGAGTTCCTCATCAGCCACAGCCACGTAGGGTGCGCCCTTGATGGGGTCCCATTTCATGTGCTCACAGAAAGTCTTTTCCATAGGGATGTCGCAGACCACATTGCGTCCGGCATAGTAGTTGAGCAGGCCATCGAAGCCGATACTCTTGACGCTTGCCACGAAACTGCCCGTAGGCGTGAAGGGCTGCAGACCGCCACAAGTGCCGATACGCACCATTGTCAGCGTGCGGTGCTCGTCTTTTTCCTCACGAGTCTGGTAGTCGATGTTAGCCAGCGTGTCGAGCTCATTGACAACGATGTCGATGTTGTCGCAACCGATGCCATGACTCTGACAAGTGATTCGCTTGCCCTTGTAAACACCGGTGATGGTGTGGAACTCACGGCTGCTTACCTCACACTCCTTAGTGTCGAAGTGTGCAGCAACGGTGTCAACACGTGCAGGGTCGCCGACAAGGATGATTTTGTCGGCCAGCTGCTCTGGTTTCAGATGCAGATGGAAGCATGAACCATCAGCATTGATAATCAGTTCGGATGCAGGAAAATGTTTTTTTGCCATAGTCTTTAGATTCTGATAAATGAGTGATGACGAATGAACGCCATTCACAAGGTGGATTTTTAGTTATTAATTGCAATATTTTCGACGATGCGAATTTTCTTTTCGGTAGCCTTGATGTCAGCGCGCAACTGTTCCACTTCCTTTTCGGCCTTCAGGATTTCGGAACCGAGTGCAGTACGGTCAAAGCGGTTAGCCTGGCGATACTTGATGCGTGCCTCTTCGAGTTCCTTTTCGTTCTTGGCAAGCATCTGTTCCATTTCATGAATCTGCTGGATGCGCTTCTTGTTTTCGGGAACGGTGAACTGTTCGATGTCGGTATAGGTGACGTCGTCATTGATATGGAACTTGAACTTCCTTTCGATGGGACGGCCCTTGTGCTCCTTCAATCGCTTGAGCCTTTTCTCGGCCAGTGCCAGCTCCGTGTAGTTTCCTACCCACGTCTCGCTGATGCTGTGGATGGCCGCCCTTGAGCGCACCAAGGCAGCACCGTCGCGCTCGATGCTGAGATTCTCACGCGAAGGAGAGGGAACGAATGTGTAGATGCAGACGCGTCCGGCAGGCTGACGGCGGTCGGTCACGAACCATCCCAGCGAGTCAATTTCGTCCACGATGTAGAGATAGTCGTTGGCCGTAGAGTTAAACGGGAATCCGATGTTCTGGGGCTTCAGGTAGGTGTTGTCCACATCATCGTAGCGCGTCACGAAGATATCATATCCGCCGATGCTGTCCGAACCCTTGTGCGAGAAATAGAGCGTAACCCCGTCGGCCATGAGGAAAGGATAGTTGGAAGGGTCGCCGAGGGCTTCCACGAAATGGCGGTCGCCCCACTGGTCGCCTTCCTTATCCTTGCTGTAAATGCGCGCACTACCCATGGTGTCGCATATAGAATAGAACATCTTGTCGCCTATCTCATTGACAAACTGATAACCATACTTCGTCCTCTTAATGGAACCGCATTCGGGGGGCAGCGGGATATAGTCGATGAAACTGTCCTTGGCCACGACGATGCTGTCGATGATGAGCAACTTCTGGGTGGCCTGTAGCATGTTCTCGAAAAGAACCTGCGTGTGCGACATCTGTTTTACCTCGGTCTCGGCGGGTTTCTTCACCTGGGCTTGTGCGACCGTGGCTGCCATGAGGGCGGCTATGACGAGGAATGATTTCAGTTTGTACATGAGCTTTCGGCTTAAGTTAAGATTGAAGTTTTGCATCCATGGAAGCAGCAGCACGACGGCCGTCGCCCATGGCGAGGATTACCGTTGCACCTCCGCGGACGATATCGCCGCCGGCAAACACCGTGGGACGCGAGCTCTGCATGTCGTCGTTCACGGCGATGGTGTTCTTGCGGCCCAGTTCAAGACCCTTGATGGACTTCGGAACAAGCGGGTTGGGACTTACGCCCACGGCCACGATGACCTGGTCAACATCGAGCGTAACGGTCTTACCCTCAACGGGAACAGGCGAACGGCGGCCTGAAGCATCGGGCTCACCGAGTTCCATCACCTGGAGTACGGCCTGTTTCACGGCACCATTCTCGTCGGCGATATACTCGATAGGATTGTGGAGCGTGAGGAAGCGGATGCCCTCTTCCTTGGCATGCTTCACCTCTTCCAGACGGGCAGGCATCTCCACCTCGGAACGGCGGTACACCAAGGTAACGTCGGCACCCAGGCGCTTAGCCGTACGGCAGGAGTCCATAGCCGTGTTACCACCGCCCACCACGAGCACGCTCTTGGCAGGATTCAGCGGAGTGTCGGTAGTAGGATTAGCCGCATCCATCAGGTTTACACGGGTGAGATACTCATTAGAAGACATGATGTTGATGGCGTTCTCGCCAGGGATGTTCATGAAGTTAGGCAGTCCAGCGCCGGAACCCACGAATATTCCCTTGAAGCCCTGAGCCTCTAGCTCGTCAACGGAAATGGTCTTGCCTACAATCACGTCGGTCTGGAAGTGAACGCCCATCTTGGCAAGGTTCTGAATCTCCACGTCGACGATGGCGTTGGGCAGACGGAACTCGGGAATACCGTATTTCAGCACGCCGCCAATCTCGTGAAGCGCCTCGAAGACATACACGTCGTAGCCCTTCTTGACCATGTCGCCGGCAAAGCTCAGTCCCGAAGGACCAGAGCCCACGACGGCAATCTTGATGCCGTTAGAGGGAGCAATCTCGGGGATAGACATGTTGCCACTCTCACGCTCGAAGTCGGCCGCAAAGCGCTCCAGATAGCCGATGGCAACGGCCTGACCGCCACTCTTCAGATGGATACACTTGCTCTCGCATTGCTTCTCCTGAGGACAAACACGGCCGCAGACGGCGGGCAGGGCAGAGGTGTCTTTCAGCACCTTGGCAGCTGCCAGGAACTGACCACGCTCGATATTCTTGATGAACGAGGGAATGTTCACATTCACGGGACAACCCTCCACGCACGAAGGCTTGGGGCAGTCAAGACAGCGCTTGGCCTCGGTTAGAGCCTGCTCCTTGGTGAGACCTGTGTTCACCTCTTCGGTGCGGGTTGTGGCACGATAGACGGGGTCGAGCTCGGGCATTATCACGCGCTCGATGGCCATGCGTTCCTTTGGCTTCATGCTTTTGCGGAGCTCCTGGCGCCATTCGGCCTTCGGGTCGGTGAGTACGTCGATGGTGTCGTTGGTGGGGTCGGCGTCCATTACGATGTCGGTGGTTGCCGAGGGAGATTCCTCGGACACGGGGGCATTGACGAGGTGCTCCTCATAGTGGGCCAGCTCTTCCTGCTCCTCGCGCTTGAAGGTTCCCATGCGCTTGAACATTTCGTCCCAGTCGACCAATGCTCCGTCGAACTCAGGACCGTCGATGCATACGAACTTCGTCTTGCCGCCAATGGTCAGTCGGCAGGCGCCGCACATACCCGTACCGTCGACCATGATGGTGTTCAGGCTGACCTCGCAGGGAATGTTGTGCTTCTGGGCGGTGAGGTTCGAGAATTTCATCATGATGGGAGGACCGATGGCAAACACCTTGTCGACGTGCTCCTGCTCGAAGAATTTCTCCATACCCACGGTAACCACGCCTTTCTCGCCGTAGCTGCCATCGTCGGTCATGATAATCACCTCGTCGGATGATTCGCGCACCTTGTCCTCGAGGATAATCAGGTCCTTGGAACGGCCTGCCATCACGGAGAGCACACGGTTGCCGGCAGCCTTCAATGCCTGGATGATAGGCAGCATGGGAGCCACACCCAGTCCACCACCAGCACAAACCACAGTGCCGTAGTTCTCGATGCGTGTGGGATTGCCCAACGGACCAACCACGTCGGCCACATAGTCGCCAGCGTTCAGGGCGCAGAGCTTCTTACTTGACAGACCTACCATCTGCACGACGAGCGTGATGGTGCCTTTCTCGATGTCGGCACCGGCGATGGTCAGCGGCATGCGCTCACCCTTCTTGTCAACGCGCACGATGACGAAGTTGCCGGCCTTGCGGCTCTTGGCGATGAGTGGTGCCTCAATTTCGAAGAGAAAAACCTTTTCAGAGAATTGTTCTTTCTTGAGAATCTTGTTCATTTGTATTATTAATTATTATTCTTTTTGTTCTCGTTCCCGATAACCATTTCCTTCAGTTTTATTGTCGCGGCCGACAGTTCCGGAACGTTGTCGGGAATATCGTTCTTGATGCTTGTGTCGTATCCTTTTTGGTTTTTTAATTCCTTGGCTCTCTCCTTGGAGATGTATTCCATCTCGGTGAAATACACTTCGGAATAATAGTGGGCTTTCACGGGATAGTCTTTTTTCGACACCTCTACGTTGTATTTCTTCTTGAACAGGTTGGCCACCTTGCGCCCTCCTATCAGAGCTGCCCGGCAGTCGGAAATGCCCAGCAGGCTCGAGAACTTGTACTGCCCCTTTTCGCGCTGATGATAGAGTTGGTTCTCGTTCATGTCGGTGATTTTGATGTCGATGCCCAGCAGCGTGTTCAGCAGCGGGAATCTCATGCTGTGGTCGTCCTTGTCGGCAAGTTGGTCTGCGCCCACGCTGATGGTGTTTCCGCTTTTGGCGAAATAGGCTTTAGGCCAGAATTTCCCCTGCAGGGTGTCGGCGTCGAGGCTGAAGTCGAGCTTCTCCATGCGGCTTGAGTTGATGAGCAGTTCGGCGTCCATGCTGGGCATGAAACGGCTGGCTGAGCTGAGTTTATCCTCGTCGTTGAACTTGTGGTAGGTTTTGCAAATGGAGTCGCCATACGTGTGGGTTTCGTAAACGTCGGCGGTGAGTATTCTCGGCTTTTTGCCTAACGACCAGTCGCTGTTCTTGACGATATATTCCAGCATGCCTTCCGTGTAGGTCTGCTTCAGCGTGTCGAGCCAGTTTTCCGTGCCGTACTTCCTGTAGTAGCCGCGCAGATAGATGTAGTCTTGTTTGGCGCCTTTTATCACCACCTCGTCCACATTGAACGTTCTGGGTGTCAGCAAAACTGTCTTCGATTCGATGTCGGCTGCCGAAAGCACGTGAGGCTCGTAGGCCATGTGCTGGATGGAGATTCCCTCGGCGGCTTTTACGTCATTGGGGAGGAGTCCCTCTTTGGTGGTGAACCCCAGCAGATGACCTTTGGCGTCCTGGATTTGCGCCAGCATCACGATGTTCCCATTGGTGGAGTCAACCACCTTAATCTGGGCGTTGGCGGTGATGGTGCATCCCAGCAGGATGACGGCCAGCAGAATGAAATGCCTGAATTCTCTCATTTTCTAATTGATAATCACTTAATCATGTCACATCCCATATACGGAACCAGCGCCTTCGGGATGCGGATGCCTTCCTCTGTCTGGTTGTTCTCCAGCAGGGCGGCCACGATGCGCGGCAGGGCCAGGGCAGAGCCGTTCAGCGTGTGGCAGAGCTCGGGCTTCTTGGCTCCCTCAGGACGGTAGCGGCACTTCAGGCGGTTGGCCTGGTAGGTGTCGAAATTAGAAACCGACGAAACCTCCAGCCAGCGCTTCTGGGCTTCGGAATATACCTCGAAGTCGTAGCAGATAGACGAGGTGAAGCTCTGGTCGCCGCCACAGAGCAGCAGGATGCGGTAGGGCAGTTCCAACTTCTTCAGCAGGCCTTCCACATGCTCCAGCATTTCCTTGTGGCTCTGCTTCGAATGCTCTGGCTTGTCGATGCGCACAATCTCAATCTTCGAGAACTCGTGCAGACGGTTCAGTCCGCGCACATCCTTGCCATACGAGCCAGCCTCGCGGCGGAAGCACTCGGTGTAGGCGCAGTTCTTGATGGGCAGGTCCTTCTCGTCGAGTATCACGTCGCGGTAAATGTTCGTCACGGGCACCTCGGCCGTGGGGATGAGATAGAAGTCGTCTACCTCGCAATGATACATCTGACCCTCCTTGTCGGGCAGCTGGCCTGTGCCGTAGCCCGAAGCGGCATTCACCACCGTGGGAGGCATGATTTCCGTGTAGCCAGACTTGCGGGCCTCGTCGAGGAAGAAATTGATGAGTGCGCGCTGCAGACGGGCTCCATAGCCGATATATACGGGGAATCCTGCACCGGTGATTTTCACGCCCAGGTCGAAGTCGATGAGATTGTATTTCTTGGCCAGTTCCCAGTGGGGCAGGGGATTCTCGATGTTCAGGTTGGGATTCATGTCCCAGTTGCCCACGGTGTCGCCCTCACGGCATTCGCGCAGGTTCGACTTCACCACGTGGTTGTCCTCGGCGCAAGAGCCCTCGGGCACTTCGTCGTAAGGTATGTTGG
Organism: Bacteroidales bacterium; assembly: GCA_016286775.1. Lineage (GTDB taxonomy): Bacteria > Bacteroidota > Bacteroidia > Bacteroidales > UBA3663 > Liminaster. The sequence goes on along the minus strand of JAEEUA010000159.1, from coordinate 98 downwards.
GGATGGTGCAGAGCAGGGCGGTCATGTCTTCTTCGGCCTTCTTCATCTGCTCTTCCAGCTGCTTGTTGGTCTCCTTCATTTCCGAAACCTTCTCCTTG
>JAEEUA010000158.1 GCA_016286775.1 Bacteroidales bacterium | reverse complement strand
GCTTTTCGTCCATATCAATCTGATGTCCCAGAATCACAGACATTGCTTCCACATCAGCGGGTGAAGCTACGATATAGATGCGGTCGCCCTTCTGGAGGCGTGTCTGCCCTTCGACGAGTTGCACATCCTGCGAATTGCGATGCATGAGGCGCGAAACCACAATCTCGCGTCCGGCGATTTTGGACAGTTCGGCCATCGTCTTGCCGTCAACGCCTTCGTTGGTTACTTCAATCGTGGCACCCTGCACCATGGCAGCATAGTTCAGACTGTGCTCCTTGTAGGTCTTCTGCTCCTCGTCAAGGTCGATGCGGAAGATCTTCTTGATCAGTACGATGCAGAGGATGATGCCCACCACGCCCAACGGATAGGCCATGGCATAGCCCTGGGCAAAGAGGGAGTTCTGGGCGCCCTCGTGCATGTCGCTGAACGTCTGTTGGGCAGCGCCGAGGCCTGGCGTGTTGGTCACGGCTCCGTAGAGCACACCAATCATGGCAAAAAGGCTCTCGCCCGTCACGAGGTGTATGGCGTAGGCTGTCACGCCGCCCAGCAGCACAATGGCCGTGGCCAGCATGTTGTAGGTGACGCCGCCCTTGCGGAATGAACTAAAGAAGCCGGGGCCGACCTGCAGACCGATGCTGTAGATGAAGAGGATGAGGCCGAACTCCTTCACGAAGTGCGATGTCGTGGGATCGAGAACCATGCCGAAGTGTCCGCAGGCAATGCCGGCAAAAAGGATCCATGTCACGCCAAGCGAGATGCCTCCTATCTTGATGCGCGACAGGAATAGTCCTGCAGCGATGACCAGGGCCACCAGCAGAACCGAATGGGCAACACCGGTGCCCATGAACAAGTTATAAATCCAATCAGTATTCATTCGTAGATGATACGCTTGTTAAGTAGTTTAAGTTCGTTTTTCGAGGGACAAAGATACGATTTTCTATCCATTTCGCCAAAAGAATCCTCAATAAACAGTATTTATGTGGTCGATTAGCCGACTATATGCCAACTAAACATGCCGTAAATTTGGTTTATTTGCCAAAACTCCTTATCTTTGCACCCAGAAAAACTATATTCCAATAAAAATATGAAAAATAGGATTCAAGAGTTTCTTTTATCGATGATGGTGGGCCTGCCACTGGTCTTTGCATCGTGCGGCACAAGGACTGCTGCGAACGAAGGTGCCGACGACGTCTTTGCCTTGGGAGCCGACATCTCGTGGTACACCGAGTACGAGAGCCGAGGCTATAGGTTCTATAACTTTGAAGGAAAGGAAGGCGACTGCAATCAGGTGATGAAGGACTGCGGGCTGAATGCTGTGCGCCTGCGCGTCTGGGTCGATCCTGCTGGCCGTCCGCGTCCAAAGTGGGCCGATGAGTTTAAGGAATACAAGGCCGACAGCTGGTGCGATAAGAATGACCTCCTCGTCAAGTGCAGGCGAGCCAAGGAACTGGGTCTCGACATTATGGTCGATTTCCATTACAGCGACTGGTGGGCCGACCCCGCACATCAGCCCGTGCCTCATGCCTGGGCCGATCATGGCATCGATCAATTATGCGTCGATGTAGCCGACCACACTACAGAAGTCCTTGCTTTGCTCAAGGACAATGGCATTGAGCCCCGATGGGTGCAGATTGGAAACGAGACCAGCAACGGAATGATCTGGCCCGTAGGACACGCTGCACCCGATTCGTGCGAGAACTATGCCAGACTGTTCATCGCAGGCTATGATGCCATGAAGCAGGTTTTCCCCAACGCAATCGGCATCGTCCATCTCGACAACGGCTGGAACCCGGCGCTCTACGACTGGAACCTCGGCGGGCTCAGGAAGCACGGTGCTCGATGGGACATGATCGGCATGTCGCTCTATCCCTATTGGGCACATCAGACCGACAGCACGCGCCAGGCCGACCAGACTATCACCGACTGCATGGCAAACATCCGCCGGGTAGGAGAGATCTACCAGTGTCCGGTAATGATTACTGAAGTGGGATTCGAGGTTGACGAAACAAGACCCGAAGTATTGGCCGAGGGTAAGCGCCAGCTACTACGAGTCTTGCGTGAATCGAGATATGAAACAAATGGTATCTGCCGAGGTGTGTTCTATTGGGAGCCCGAGTGCCGACCTTCGCAATATCGGCTCGGTGCCTTCACCGAGGATGGACATCCCACTCTCATCATGGAGGCATTTTCAGAGATGCGGTAGGTCGTCGTAGTCGAAGCCCAGCTCCTCGGCATACTTCTTGCGGCGTGAGAAGGCGCTGCGCACCTTGTGGAGCTTCTTGGGAAGGTGGGGCATAAGCTTGCGCTTCTCGATCTTGCATTCGCCGCCTTCGGTGTGCACCTGATGCTCGTGTTCGAGGTCGGTCATGGCACGCAGACCCTTCAGGCCGCGCACGCCCGACAGGCGGGCATCGTTGGCATTGTAGCGCAGCTTGATCTCCATCTTCTTGTAGGGAGCATAGAAGGTGTATTTGGCTGTGGTGTAGAGGTAGATGCTGTCCTCGCTCTCCTTGTGGTTCACCTCCTTTCGGATTTCCCAGGGCTTGTCGAAGGACTGTACGTACTGCTCGAGCACGGTGTTGTTGATGGCATTGTAGCGCGTGATGGCGAACCCCTTGTCGCCGATGATGGCGAGGTACCGGATCTGCCTGATACGAAGGAGGGCAAGGAGGGCTGGGAACAAGTGGTTCTGCGATGTTTCCCAGAGATACCGGCACTTCTCTGTTCCGATGGCTTCTGGGACTGTGTTGAAGTTCAACTTACTCATAAGTCATACGTTTTTTGGGTGGGGTTAAACATCATTGTTTTGTCATGTTTGCAAGTTGTGGCGCGCAAATATGCTGATGCCTATTACTTGCACGTTGCAAAAATAGGCATTTTTTGAATTGTATGCAAATTTTTAGCAAAGAAATTTAGAAAATCCTATAATTTTTTTCGAATTTTGGACGTTTTTGCAACAAAACGACATATTTTTTCATCCATTATTGCCAAATCGGTTCAATCGTGATAGTCACTGTCCTTCCATTCGTATTTTACCGAATCCGGCACAAGGTATTTGCCAATCTTGTAGTCGATGTTTGCTTTGTGGGCCTGGCTAAGCTGATAGCAACGTGGAACACGGTACATCTTCCCGTCCTTGATGAAATGAGCACCCGTCTGGTGAAAGCGGAAAGCCACATCTTTCGCAACACATTGCTCGCGGAGGGCAAGTATCCAATCGTAGTTGCAGGGCCTGGCATCGAATCCTGATTCTCCGCCTGCCGACACCTCATCAATCGTATCATTTAAATAAGGTGTAAGGTCGATGGCCGTAAGCATCGGGGCGACGATGATGCTCTTGTGCTTGATGGGGAGCGAAAGGAAGATGGGCAGGCGGTAGTCAGCCATCTCCTGGTTCTCTACCGTACATCCTACAATGACATTGTCATAGCCGTCGCCCCAGTCATCGGGAACACATTCCATGAATCGGTCGATGCGTTTGGTGAAAAAGAAGAACCAGAGGTCTTTCCGCAGTTTCATCATCTGCCAGCATTCGGGCCGCCATTCGTCAGCATCCTTCAATAGGAAATCAGAGGTGAAGCAGGTGAATACCAACTTACCGCTCCCGATCTTCCACGACTTGTCACGTTTCCGCTTTATCGGCAGATTGAAATTGCCTGTCTTTCGACATTCGCTGCTTGAAATCTCGCTGCCGTACATCTTGTCCTGACGATAGACGTAGCAATATTTGCACCCGGTGCTAATCTTGGTGCATCCATGCCATGGGTTCCAATCGGCATATATTTCCCAATGTTCTGCCATGATTAATCTCTTTATTCGAAAACGAAACAGTCTTCCTTTTTTATTTCTTGCCCAACGTGTAGTGGAAAGGCTTGTCGAAATGTCGACGCGAATAGTAGGTAACCGAAGGATGGGAAAGATCCATCACCATCGTCCAGGCTGTGCCCAGGAATCCTTCTCTTTCAGGTTGTGACACTGACTCGATGGCTTCGGTCAACTGTTCGTCGCTCATTATCCCGCCTTTCTGATTATATTGTTCGCATAGTCTGTCGAACCGGTCGTCACCTTCTATCAATCCGGCATTGTGCTTCTCCTCGCACAGGTAGTGATTGGCAACAGCTGGCGATTCTGTGACCACCATCTTATCATCCACATATTCCACTACCACACTTCTTCCCGTTGCATCGGCTATCGCATAATGATGAGCCGAACCGATGTCGGAATGCATATCGATGCCTTTCAGCAGCTCCAAAGCCTCGTCAACATTGGCAGCATTGTTCAGCAGATACCGGATAGCCCCCGTTGTGGTAAGATCGGGTTTTTCAGTTCGCTGATGAGTCTCAATCGTGTCACCAGCCATCAGGTCGGCAACGGCCAGACCTTTTTCATTGATGCCGTCGAGTGCGCAGAACAGACCTGCCAGGCACATATATTGGTTTTGGAATCCCTCGGGCTTGAAGTCTTCGCTGAATCCAAAGAATCTCACATTGAAGGTGGTGATTGATTCGTAGCCGCGAGTAGGGAAGGTATGCAGAATGACGCCTGTTGCCGATGGGAAGTCGAAGTTGCGCCCCATCAGTACACCTCCATCGGGAGTGCTGACAGTGAGTGCCGAACAGCCAAAGTCTTCTTTCGATGTATTCATCTCCGGCTTGTAGTGACCTTTTGAAAGGAATTCGGTGGCATAGCCTGCCAGTTGCTGGGCAGATTCGAATCCTCCGCGTTTCATCAGTTCGTCAAATCCGTCGTCGCCTCTGTACTCCATATAGTACAGACCCTCGTCGAGCTTCTCGCACGATAGGGCCCCCTTGACCAGCGGACCAAACTCCATCCATACCGACACGCCAAACAGGATTATCAGTCCCAAGATGCACAAAAGTGAAATTTTTAATACCTTTTTCATATTTAATTATTTATGGGATTTATTGGGAGTAAATGGGAGTTATTGGGAGTTAACGGACGATGCCATTGCCTTATAGAAGTTAGGACCCAAGGACATTCGTCCGCTAACTCCTGTTAACTCCCGCTAACTCCTGTTAACTCCCGCTAACTCCTGTTAACTCCAACCAAGTAAGTTTTCGCCAAAGACCTTCCAGGGGGCCGCGGGAATGGGTGCTGAACCAAAAGCGGGCAAAACAATACTGACCGACGACCATCGCAGCACCCACCATCACGGCATAGGTAACGCCCAACAGTCGATAGCAGGCCAGACCGTAGCCATAGAATATGGCGCAGCCTACGATGGACTGCAGCAGATAGTTGGTGAGGCTCATGCGACCAAAGATGCAAAGGTGATGCAGCACCTTGCGAACACCTTCGAAAGCATACCAGGCAGAAACCACGGCCGAGACAATCAGAAGCAGGATAAAGAGATTGTAGATGGGATTCAACCACGAGGCAATCGGGCTATAATCAACAAAGCTCAGCACGAGGACAACCAATGCCGATACAAGCAATAGTCTGTGCCAGACCTGCAGGTTTCGGCCTTCGTTGTAGAACAAGCGCTGTCGTCCCAGCTGCATGCCCAGGATAAAGAGGCAGAGCAACTGGGTGAGTCTTCCACTGAACACATTGTATCGCAGGTTCAACTCAAATCCGCATTGCAGGTTGTTGACGGCATTCTCCCAAAAGGTTCCCGTCTCGTGCAAGGCTAAGGTCTGGTTGTACAGTTCCCAAAGTTTGGTATGGTCGATGTTGATACCAGCCAGCAGGCAGAACAATTCTACGGGCTGGATGGCCAACAGGGCGATGATGCACCAGACAGCTTTCGAAGGCAGATAACTGATGGGAATCAACAAAAGGCCGTAGCAGGCATAGAGCATCAGGATGTCACCATCGTAGAAAGCCACGTTGATAAGTCCGAAACCAAACAACAGGCACATGCGCCAGGCAAATCGACCTGAAAAGTTGCAGCCCTTCTGCTGCTGGTTGTCGTTCATGATGAAGAAGCTCAAGCCAAAGAGCATCGCAAAGACGCCATACATCTTCCCGCTCAGCAGCCAGGCCAGCACATCGGCCACCGTCTTGTCACAAGGTAGCGTGTGCACGATCGGCTCTTGGGTAAAAACGTCGAAATGCTCTACCGAATGATATAGGATGATGCCAGCCACGGCGATGCCTCGCAAGGCATCCGCCACGTCGATTCGGGTGTTGGGTATATTTCGGGTTTTATACATTCTTCACGCCAGGGATGAGTCTTAGCAAATAGGTGAGGAGGAACGAGAGGATGCTCGCGATGGTGGCGATGAGGAAGAACTTGACGATGCCGGGCAGAAGTAGCCCATCCGTGGCATGTTGAACCGCCAGCAGGACAAACAGATGCACGATGTAGGCACCATAGGCTTGTTGGGCGCACCATGACTGGAAGGCATTGGCCCGATTGATGAACTTGCGGAACAACCACAGCAATCCGAAACTGAGGAAGACGCATAACAGCGATTCGTAGATGCCGAACCACCGATAGACAAAGTCGTTCCAAGCCCCGCCATCTCGCAGATAGTTTCCAATTGCCAAGGCCACACCAACCGAGAGCGCAGCGGCTCCGATGCCGTTCCTCATCTTCTCGAGCCATTGGAAGCGATAAGCCAGGACCCCTGTTGCAAACATCATCACGTATTGCAGGAAATGGGCTGGCTCGATGTGGAGGATGCCCAGAACCCAGATCCAATGGTCCTGTGGACTCACTTGTCGGATGAGATGTCCTCCAATACCCATCACCAAGGCAAGGACAAGTAGCACGGCGAACGAGAGGTCATGGTTCGCCTTGTTAGGAAGGAAGATCTGTCGCACTAAGGCATAGAGAAGACAGAACACCAGCAGGGTTTCGACATACCAAAGATGTCCCACTTCCAGTTGGCCTGTAACCAGGGTGAGGAAGGCAGTCACGATGACTACGGGAATGCCCAGGCGTATCAGTTTCTTCTGAACGAACACCTTGAACCCCTGCTTATCGTAACTTCTCGGCACGAAATAGCCAGCTATGAGGAAGAACAACCCCATGAAGAATGCCGCATTTACCGAGAGAAAATGCCAAATCCAAGGCATCATCTCGTCGGCGTTGCTGGGTTTATAGGGCCATGCGGAATCGGGGTAATAGGGCTCGGCTGCATGATGGAACACCACCAGCAGCGTGAGCACAATCTTCAGCGTGTCGAGATAATTGAGTCGCTTCATGTTTTCAGAGCAGATCGCCTGACAGACCGATATTAATCTTCGAGCAGCATCATTACGCCGCATTCATAGTCGGGAGCCTGGATGTCGGCACCCTTATACCACTCTAAGAATGAAGCATTAGTGACGCAGCGAAATTCAGGATGCTGGGGAAGCCATTCCTTGAAGAACATCTGGTATTGCTGTTGGAAGGCTTTCATGCCACCCTCAAAATGTATTTTCAGCCATTTGCCGCTTTGAATGGGAAAAAGCTTCATGCCCTCAGGCACATTACCACCTTTATATATACCTCCAATGACGTAAGTGAAGGTTTTGTTGCTGCAAGTGCCAAAGTTGACATCAGCACAAGTCATGCAGTTATGGTTGGGAATATCACAAGTGCAGAGAGCAAACTCACCGACTTCGTTTTCGAACGCAGCTTGCTGGAAGGCATTGGGAGCCTTCTTTTCAAACACTACTGGCCTGATTACCCTTTCCACATATTCGCCCCAGAACTTCGGACATTCTTCCTGTCCCTTACAGAATGCTATTTCCTTCGACATGCCGATTATCTGCACATCGTGCATCTCTACGATTTCATGTTTCATATCGTTTTTTGATTAAGTTCTACTGTTCGACGCTGCAAAAATAGTTAAAAATATGTTATGTTCCAAATTTTTGGAAGAAATTTTAGCAGTTAGTGACTTGTTTGTTCAAGTTCAAAGAAAAAGAAGTCCGTCCAACCGGTATTCTCATTTCCTTTTCATCGTCATCTGTTTATCCTTTGTCATCTTTTCGGCAAAGGCGTCTTCTCCATGCTCGCGGATATAGTGGATTCAGGCAGTTCTGT
>JAEEUA010000157.1 GCA_016286775.1 Bacteroidales bacterium | reverse complement strand
CGGCAATTACGATCAGGGTGCCTATTCGGTCAAGAACATGATAGCCAACCTGGCTGGTATGGTTTGCGATGGTGCCAAACCTTCGTGTGCGCTGAAGGTTTCGTCGGGCGTTTCCACTGCCGTACTCAGCGCCATGCTTGCCATTCAGAACCGTTACGTCACCAACGTCGAAGGCATCATCGAGGACGATGTCGATCGTTGCATCCACAACCTCACCCGCATCGGCGCATATGGTATGAACGAGACTGACGAAATGGTTCTTGACATAATGACCCACAAACCCTCTTAACTCTATGAAATGCCTAATCATCGGTAGCGGCCCCGCAGGATATACGGCCGCCATTTACGCCTCACGTTCTGGCCTGGAGCCAGTGGTTTACGAAGGCCCTATCAGTGGTGGACAATTGACACAGACCACCGAAGTCGATAACTTCCCTGGCTATCCCGATGGGACTACCGGCCCTGAGATGATGGAAGACTTGCGTCGCCAGGCCGAGCGCCTGGGTGCCGACATCCGATACGGCATTGTCGATCGAGTCGATTTCTGCACCGATGGCAGTCGTCCCCACCGCGTTCACATCGACGATGGCACCGACCTCGAAGCTGAGACCATCATCATCGCGACAGGTGCTTCGGCCAAGTATCTTGGACTGGCTGACGAGGAGAAGTATGCGGGTATGGGTGTTTCAGCTTGTGCCACATGCGACGGATTCTTCTACCGCAAGAAGGTCGTTGCCGTTGTAGGCGGAGGTGACACGGCTTGCGAAGAGGCGCAGTACCTGTCGAATCTTGCTCGGAAAGTCTATCTCATCGTGCGTCGTAACGTGCTGCGCGCCAGCGAGGCTATGCAGCAGAAGGTGAAGGAGCGCGACAACATCGAGATCCTTTGGGAGACACAGACCGTGGGTCTCTATGGTGAAGATGGCGTTGAAGGCGCTCACCTCGTCAAGGGCAAGGGCACCGACCATGAGGAGTTCTACGACCTGCCTATCGACGGCTTCTTCCTTGCCATCGGACATCACCCCAACACCGATGCTTTCCTACCCCGCACCGATGCCGACGGCACCGTTCATCCCGGCGTGGAAGTCGATGCACAGGGCTACATCAAGGTCAATCATCCCTACACCTCGACCAACATCCCTGGCGTCTTCGCAGCAGGCGACGTGGCCGACCCCATCTATCGTCAGGCCATCTCGGCTGCAGGCAGCGGTTGCCATGCCGCCATCGATGCCGAGCGCTATTTGAGTAAGTGATGGGACTGGGCGATTAATTATCACGCCATCGATTTACGTGGAGAAGAAGAGCTGTCTTCCCCTGATACAAAGGCGCGGCATTATGTGGTGCTGCGCCTTCAAAATTTTAATACTTCATAAAAAATCGAAAGAAACGGAAACGGGAAGAATGATAATTCATGATTGCATGTCCCCGAACGTTCTCTTGAGGACATGCAACGACGGGAGAATGTCCTCTACGGTTCGCTGTAGGACATGCGGCAACGGGAGGATGTCCGCTGCGGTTCGCTGGAGGACATGCGACGATGAGAGCATGTCCTCTACGGTTTGCTGGAGGGCATGCGGCAACAGGAGGATGTCCGCTGCGGTTCGCTTCAGGATATGCGACGATAAGAGCATGTCCTCTACGGTTCGCTATAGGACATGCGGCAACAGGAGGATGTCCTCTACGGTTCGCTGTAGGACATGCGACGACGGAGGCATGTCCTCTACGGTTCGCTGTAGGACATGCGACGACAGGAGGATGTCCGCTATGGTTCGCAAGAGGACATGCGACGACGGGAGGATGTCCTCTACAGTTGACTGAAAGCTTAATGATGATAGGGGCGACAAAAATGAAACGGACATCCTAAATTTGTCGCTATTTGAGTGTGCGTGTCGCCAGAAAGCGAACGAAAAAGGAGAAAAAACTTGGTAGGATGTAAAATACCCCCTATCTTTGCAGCACGAACGAACATATTCTAAGGTGTTTTTGTAGTTTTTTGGACTTTTTTTGCAGGAAACAAAAAAATCCACTATATTTGCACCATTATTTGGAGTTGTCGAACAAGAAATAATAATCTTCAAAACAATAATAAACAACATGAAAAAGAAGAATGTATTAACATGGACCATGATGCTTAGCTCAATGCTTGGCGTTATGACATCGTGCGGACTGGACATCCCCAAGGAAGTGCCGACATCGTATGAGACGATGACCATCGAAAAAACCGACATCGAGGTTCCTATGAAGTTCAGTGCAAAACTGAAGGGACAAACCGACGTGACCATCATGCCTCAGGTGAGTGGTCAGCTGATGAAAATCAGTGTCACCGAGGGTCAGCAGGTAAAGAAGGGACAGACTCTCTTCGTCATCGACTCGCGCAACGCGCACCTGGAGCTGGAGGCTGCCGAAGCCAACCTGCAGGCAGCAGTGGCCAGGGAGAACAGTGCAAAACTGGAATATGAGTCGAACAAGAACCTGTTCGAGAAGAACATCGTGAGCCGCTATATGCTCGACAACTCGCAGAACAGTTACCTTCAGGCGCAGGCTGCCGTGAGCCAGGCCCGTGCATCGGTGAACCGTGCGAAAGTGAACCTTGGCTTCTGTACCATCACAGCGCCCGTGACGGGTATCATTGGTGAGATACCTGTGCGCGGCGGCGACCAAGTTTCCCCAATGACAAAACTGACCATCCTCAGCGGCAATACGACGATGGAAGCAGAGTTCTCGGTATCGGAAGCAATCATCGAAAGACAAGTCCAGGCGGGACTGACGCAAAGCGACAAGGAGTCGCACATGGCCAACATGCCTGACGTGACATTCGTCATGAAGAATGGTACAGAGTACCAGCACAAGGGACGCATTTCGAGTCTGACAGGTGTAGTAGATGCCGCTACTGGTTCACTTTCCTGCAAAGCCACGTTCCCCAATCCCGAGGGTCACCTCTATTCGGGCGTGCAAGGTACTGTGGTTTTACCATTCTCCCAGAAAGACGTGATGGTAGTCCCCTTGACCTCAGTTGTGCGCATCCAGGACCGCTCGCTGGTATATAAGGTGCAGCCCGACAGCACTGCAACTGCCGTCACCGTGACAACGACAAACACGGGCAATGGCAAGGATGTCATCATCAATTCCGGCCTCGCCGTCGGTGACAAGATCGTCACCATCGGTGCCAACAATGTACAGGAAGGACAAAAAGTGCTGTTTTGAAAATGAAAAACAATATATTCATCAACCGATATGTGATGGCATGCGCCATCAGTATCGTCATAGCTTTGGTGGGCTACATCTGCATGTCCACACTGCCCATCGAGCAGTACCCGAACATCGCACCGCCTACCGTCCGTGTGTCAACCACCTATACAGGTGCTGACGCCAACACCATCATGAAGTCGGTGGTGCAGCCTTTGGAAGAAGCAATCAACGGTGTGCCCGATATGACCTATATGACCTCGTCGGCCTCTTCGTCGGGCGACGTGAGTATCGTGGTCTATTTCGAGGCCGGCACAGATCCTGACCTTGCTGCGGTGAACGTCCAGAACCGCGTGACCCGAGCCACAGCCATGCTGCCTGCCGACGTGACGAAAGTGGGCGTTCAGGTCTTCAAGATGCAGAGCAACATCCTGCAGATAGGCGCCCTGAGGAGTGTCGATGGCAAGTATGACGACGACTTCGTGGCCAACTACATCGACATCAACCTGAAGCCTCGTCTGATGCGTATTACCGGCGTGGGCGACGTGATGGCATTAGGCAACACCTACGCGCTGCGCATCTGGATGAAGCCCGACGTGATGGCACAATATGGTCTGGAACCCAACGACGTATTCGCAGCCATCAGTGGCCAGAGCTTCGTGGCTGCCACGGGTAGCCTGGGTGCACAGTCGGAGAACAGCTACCAGTACACCATGGAGTACAAGGGTACGCTGAAGACCATCGAAGAGTTCAACGACATCGTGCTGCGCACCAGCGACGGCGGCCACCTGCTGCACCTGAGCGATGTGGCCGATGTGGAGATCGGTGCCATGAGCTACAACTTCCTTTCGAACATCAACGGCAAGCCAGGCACCATCTTCATGGTGTTCCAGGCACCGGGTGCCAATGCCACTGAGGTAAATGCCCGCATCGACCAGCTTTACGAGGACATGAAGCCGATGATGCCAGCAGGTCTGGAGTTTGTGAAACTCGAGACAAGCGATGACTTCCTCTATGCTGCCATCGGCAATGTGGTCGAGACGCTCATCATCGCCATCATCCTCGTCATCCTTGTGGTTTTCTTCTTCCTGCAGAACTTCAATGCCACCATCATCCCCTCCATCTCCATCATCGTTTCGCTGTTGGGCACCTTTGCCATCGTTTCTTTGGCAGGCTTCTCGCTCAACATCCTTACGCTGTTTGCGCTTGTGCTCGCCATCGGTACCGTGGTCGACGATGCCATCGTAGTTGTGGAGGCCGTGATGGCCAAGATGGAAAGTGGCATCAGCGATGCCCGCCAGGCCACCCGCGAGGCAATGTCGGAAGTGTCGGTTGCCGTAATCTCGTGTACCCTGGTATTCATGGCTGTGTTCATCCCAGTAGCCTTCATGCCCGGCACATCGGGAGCATTCTTCACCCAGTTCGGTGTGACGATTGCCTCGTCAGTAGGCCTCTCGTGCGTATCTGCCCTGACGCTCTGTCCTGCCCTTTGCGCCATCATGCTGAGAGTCACCGAAGGCAAGAAGGAGGGTAAGGGCATCACCTACTACACCAAGAAAGCCTATTCCGCGAGCTATAATGCCATCTTCAACAAGTACTCGAAAAGCGTACAGAAGTTCATCAAGCGTCCCGTCCTGGCATGGGGTCTGCTGGCTGTAGCAGCCTTCCTGCTCATCTTCTTCATGAGGAATCTGCCTTCAGGACTTGTGCCTCAGGAGGACCAGGGCGTAATCCTTGCCGAAATCCGTGCCCCCGAGGGAACGACACTCCACGAGACGCGCGAAATCGTGAAGAAGGTGGAGGAAAAGGTGAAGGAGATTCCCGAGATGGAGAGCTTCGCCACGGCCTGCGGCTATGGCATGATGTCGGGTTCGGGCTCGAACTACGCCACGATGATTATCCGCCTGAAACCATGGGAGGAACGTGAAGGCTTCAACCATTACGTGGACCTCGTCATCGGTCGTCTCTACTTTGCCAGCAAGGAGATCAAGAACGCGCAGGTAATGCCATTCCAGCTGCCACAGGTGCCTGGCTACGGTTCGAACAACAGCGTGAACCTTGTGCTTCAGGACCTGAACGATGGCGACCTTTCGGAATTTGCAAGTCTCACCAACAACTTCCTGACCAAGTTGGGTGAACGTCCGGAGATCAGCATGGCCATGACCAGCTACTCGGAGCGCTTCCCCAAGTACCAGGTAGAGGTCGATGCTACCCAATGTGACCGCGCAGGCATCTCTCCCGCTTCGGTGCTGAGAAACCTCGGTGCCTACTGTGGTGGAAGCTATGTGGGCAACTATAACCAGTTCGGCAAGGTCTATCGCATCATGGCCAGCGCCTCACCTGAATACCGCCTCGACCCATCGTCGCTGAACAACATCTTCGTTCGTGTGCGCGGCGGCAAGATGGCCCCCATCGCGGAATTCGTCACATTAAAAGAGGTTGTCGGCACGTCGAGCGTCGAGCACTTCAACCTGTTCCAGAGCATCACCTGCTTCGTTCAGGCTGCCAACGGATATACCGAGGGCGATGCCCATAAGGTGATTGCCGAAGTGTTCAAGGAAACGATGCCCAATGGCTACGCCTACGAATACAGCGGCATGTCGCGAGAACTTGAGGAGGCAGCCGGCTCGAATGCCACCGCTCTGATTTATGTCATTTGTGTCATCCTCATCTACCTCATCCTCGCCTCACTCTACAACTCGTGGTTCACACCTTGGGCTGTGCTGCTTTCTGTCCCCTTCGGCCTGATGGGTGCCTTCGTGTTCGCTTATCTGGGCTCATTGCTCCATCTGCCGGGCATGGACAACAACATCTACCTGCAGACAGGTGTCATCATGCTGATCGGCCTTTTGTCGAAGACGGCCATCCTCATCACCGAGTTTGCCTCCGAGCGCCGTGCCCAGGGCATGAGCATCAGCGGAGCTGCCTTCGAAGCCTGCAAGGAACGTCTGCGCCCCATCCTGATGACGGTATTCACAATGATTGCAGGTATGATTCCACTCATCATCGAGGGTGGTGCAGGTGCCAATGGCAACCGTGCACTGGCACTCGGCGTGGTAGGCGGCATGTCGGTGGGCACCATCGCCCTGCTGTTTGTCGTCCCCGTCTTCTTCATCGTGTTCCAGAAACTGCATGAAAGATTCCAGGGAAAGGATCTAAATTTAACTGAGGAATAAGTCATGAAAAGATTAAGCTATATCTTCACCGCTGCAGCCGTGAGCCTCCTGTTCTCAGGATGCGGCATATACAATACGTACGAACAGAAGACCGAGATTCCCGCCGATGTCTTTGGCCGAACCCAGGACATCACAACGGCCACCGATGGCACGTCGATAGCGATGATGTCGTGGCGCGAGTTCTTCGTCGACCCGCTTCTGCAGCAACTTATCGAACAGGTGCTGGCCAACAACACCGACCTGAATTCGGCTCGCCTCGCCGTAGAAAAGAGCGAAGCTTCGCTGATGGCAGCTCGCATGGCCTACTTACCTGCGCTCTCTCTTGGGCCGCAGGGCACCATAGCCAGCTTTGACCAGGGAAAGGCCAGCCAGACCTACAACCTGCCACTGCAGATGTCGATGGACCTGGATGTATTTGGCTCCATCACCAATAAAAGACGTGCCTCGAAAGCCGTACTCAAGCAAGCGCAGATGCGTGAAGAGATGGTGCGTGCCAACCTCATCTCGACCACAGCCCAGCAGTATTACATGCTGCAGCTGCTCGACCGACAGTTGGATATCCTGACGAAGACCGACAGCCTCTGGAACATCTCGCTGGACACCCAGAAGATACTTTGGGAAAACGGCAAGTCGTACTCTACCGCAGTCAATCAGATGGAGTCGTCTTACCTGAACGTGAAGGCACAGATTGTCGATACGCGCCGCAACATACGCAGTGTGGAGAATGCCATCTGCCGCCTGATGGGAAGCACGCCTCAGCGCATCGAGCGCAACTTCTGGGGCTCTTCGGAACTGCATCATCCCCAGGCAAAGGGCGAGACCGGCCAGCGCATGTTCGACTTGGAATTCCTGAAGACCGGTGTACCCGCCACGATGCTTGAGCAGCGCCCCGACATCCGCATGGCCAACCACGCACTGGAGGAAGCATTCTACAACACACAGGCAGCACGCTCGGCCTTCTTCCCCAGCATCACCCTGTCGGGAACTGCAGGTTGGACCAACTCGGCTGGAAGCATGGTAGTCAATCCCGGCAAACTGCTGCTCACCGCCGTCGGCCAGCTCACCCAGCCCATCTTCGCCCGTGGCAAACTCCTGGCAAACCTGAAGATAGCCAACCTGACCAAGGAGGATATGCAGAAGAAGTATGTGCAGACCATCATCGACGCCGGCAACCAGGTGAACGAGGCCATGGCCGACTGCCAGGCTGCACGCGCCAAGCACCAGTACTACCATCGCCAGGTGGAAGTGCTCACCGATGCCTACCACGGCACGCATGAGCTGATGGACAACGGCAAGGCCAACTACATCGAAGTGCTCACCGCCCAGGAGAGTCTGCTCAACTCGCAGCTCAACGAGGCCATGAACATGTACAAGGGTGCTCAAGCCGTCATCGCGCTCTATATCGCACTTGGTGGAGGCTCGAAGTGAAAATGAACATGAGACTATCCATCCTTTGTCTGTTAGCTGCGTTGACTTTCCAGCAGGCCATTGCGCAGGAAAAGACACATAGGCTGAACCATTGGGTGGATAGTGTGCTGACCATAGGCTACTTCAAGGGCAACATCGACACGGCGTACGTCACAAGACCGAAGACCAAGTGGACCCTCGCAGCGCGACTCAACATTTCGGGTGCGAAGCTGGAGACCATGGGTGTGACGAGCGGGCAGAAATTCAACTCGGAGATAACAGCCGACT
>JAEEUA010000156.1 GCA_016286775.1 Bacteroidales bacterium | reverse complement strand
CTTATCAGGTGGGTATCAACCTCAAGTTCTAATATTATAATAAGGAAAGAATATGAACAAGAAATATATTGGTGCTTTTGCACTTGCCGCCATGACGCTGCTTTCGACGGGCTGCTCGGACTTCCTCGATCAGGATAGCCGAAGCAATGTTTCGACAGACAGCTTCTACAAGACCAGCACCGGCTTCGAAAGCCTGACCAATTCGATGTACTCTTCGCTCCGCAAGATCTTCAGCACCACTCCCAATGTCTTCGTGGGTGGCACCGACCTCTTTGGCGACGGCAAGAGCGAGTCGATTGTATATACCTATTATACCGTCAACACCGACGACGGTTCCATCCTCAACTTCTACACCAACTGCTACAAGGGCATCCAGCTCTGCAATGCAGTAATCTACTACAGCGAGACCACCGAATCCGGCCCGAAGGTAGCACAGTTTGTGGCTGAGGCCCGTGTCATTCGTGCGTGGTATTACTTCCAGCTTGTCCAGCAGTTTGGTGGTGTGCCGCTTTCAAACGATTACTACAGTGGCGCCGTGATGGAGCATCCCCGTGCTTCGCTGCAGGAGTGCTACGACTTCATCATCTCCGAACTTGAGGCTGCGGTCAACAGTTCTGCCCTTCTTGACTACGGTGCTGCTACTTCGGCCCGTGCCAACAAGCGTGCTGCCAACTTCCTGCTTGCCAAGGCTTATCTGACCCGTGGCTGGCTCAACGGCCAGGGAGATGAATCAATCGAAGCCAGCATCGCCCAGTCGAGCGACTTTGCCAATGCCGAAAAGTATGCCAAGGTGGCTATCAATAGCGAGACACCATCCGTTTCCATTGAAGATGCATTTGACATCAACAACGAGTCGTGTGGCGAATTCTTCTGGACTGTGCAGTACAGCTACGAATCGGTCGAGAACCCCAAGAGCGATGGTACTGCCCTGATGTCCCAGTTCGGCTCTTACCTCGGTGGTGCCGAGTGCCCCAACAACAAGTCGATCGACGGCAGCTATGCTCCGCTGCTTTGGGCGCATCATCAGTTCGACCGTGGCGATGGACGCTATGAGCAGACCTTCATGTTCGAGTTCCATGGCGACGGTTCAACCACCGCCTTGACTTCCTACTTCGACTACTACAACAATCCTTCGTCGAACATCTGCTACTACTATGCTCCCTGGTGGGCAACCGACGAGGACATCGAGGCCTGGAAGGCAACCAAGACAGAGAGCCAGCTTGCCGGACTGAAGTATGTCTCGAAGACCATCGCCGACGGGGGCATCGCACCTTCCAACGGTTCTCCGGCCACCTATAAGGACCGTCGTCACATGGACCTTGGTGTGCCTTGCGTAAGGAAGTTCGACGACTACACCTCAACGTCCATTGCCAACCGCAGCACCACCTGCTCGATGCATGATGTGAGCCTTTGCCGTCTTGGCGAAGCCTATCTGATTGCTGCTGAGGCAGCTCTCCAGCAGGGCAATGCTGCCGAAGCCGCTACCTATATCAACACGCTGCGTAAGCGTCCAGGCACCATCAAGACCGGATACGAAGCTGCCATGACTGTCAATGCTTCGGATGTCAACATCGACTTCATCCTCAAGGAGCGTGCTTGCGAACTCTTTGGTGAGTGCGTACGCTGGACCGACCTGAAGCGCACCCACAAGCTCATCGAATATGTGAAGGCACATCAGGAGGACGACGTCAACCCCAGCAACCTCTATGGTGCCGATGGTAGTCCACGCATCCTCCGTCCATATCCGCAGAATGCACTCGACCTCAACAATGCCGATGTAGCACAGAATCCAGGGTGGTAAGCCCCCATCACGTTGTTCCGGTATTGCGGTATTGCGGCATTCCGGTATCACGGTATCACGGAATACCGGAATCACGGAATACCGGTATTCCGGAATAACGTCTTAATCCTTCGGAAATAAAGCAAGGCCCCGGCAGTTTTCTTCTGCCGGTGGCCTTTTTCGTCCATTTGTGTCTTTAAAGATATAAAATGAGGGCATAATATTTACTTTTTATAGAAAAAATTTGGAAAAATTAAAAAAAATAGTCATCTTTGTCCCGCATTTTTCTGACTAATAGCACACTTTAGATTAAAAATTAACATATTATTAACTAACTATTTTTCCGAAACATGAGAAGCAGTGCATGCAAGACATGGCTGGGTCGATTGGCAGGTCTGCTGGTGGCGTTTGCCCTCAGCAGTGTACTCGTCTTTGCCCAGACCAAGACCGTGACGGGTACCGTGATTGACGAGATGGGTGAGCCAGTCATTGGCGCCAACGTCATCGTCGTGGGTACCACCAACGGCGCTACCACCGACATCGATGGTAACTTTAGTATTCAGGATGTGGCCGAAGGTGCCTCCCTGAAGGTGACTTACATCGGCTACAAGGAGCAGATCATCCCCGTGGCTGGAAAGGCTACATTCAACATTGCCCTTGCTGAGGATCGTGACGAACTCGACGAAGTGGTCGTCATCGGTTACGGCACGGTCAAGAAGCGTGACCTCACCGGTGCTGTGGCATCGGTCAGCGGTGACAAGCTGAAGGCCAATCCCGTTTCGAACGTGGCTCAGGCCCTGCAGGGCCAGCTGCCTGGCGTGAGCGTAACTTCACAGGACGGTCGTCCAGGTGCATCGATGGCTATCCGCGTGCGTGGTGGTGGCTCCATCACCCAGAGTAATGAACCTCTCTTCATCGTCGATGGTGTACAGGTTTCGTCGATTGATGACATTCCTGCCGACAACATCGAGAGCATTGACGTGCTGAAGGATGCGGCTTCGACCGCCATCTATGGTGCCAGTGGCGCCAACGGTGTAATCCTCATCACCACCAAGGGTGCCAAGGAAGGCAAGGCCGTGGTGAAGTATGGCGTTTATTATCAGGCAAAGTGGAATCCCGAACTCATCGAAACCCAGAGCGCTTACGAGCACGTCTATAACACCTGGTCTTACCTGACCCTTTATGGTGCAAGCTATGGCCGTGACGTTGCCAAGTACTATGGCCTCGGTTCTGCCAACGGCAACCACTTGAACGACTACAAGAATGTATCGGCCCACAACTATGTGGAGGATCTGATGCGTACCGCCAACACCTGGAACCACGACTTGAGCGTCAGTGGTGGTACCGACAAGACCAAGATTTACGCTGCCATCAACTACACCGATGACCAGGGTATCCGTATCAATTCGGGTTACAATCGTATGGGTGCCAACTTCAAGATTGATCAGAAGATCAACAAGAAGCTCTCCGTCGATTTCGACCTTCGTTATGCAAAGACCAACATCGTAGGTAACCACTTCGACAACGCTACCTCCGCTTATCGTTATGCTCCTATCGATGCCGACATCATCGAGCGTTACGGCACCAACGACCCCAACCTTCTGGGTATGGGTAGCCAGAACGTCGAAGAGAGCTACAACCCCTACACCGCTACCCAGCAGTACGATTATACTCGTGATGTGCATCGCCTCCGTGCTCGTGCCGGCATCACCTGGGAAGTCCTCAAGGGCCTGCGCTTCCGCACCGAACTCTCTGGCAGCCGCAACTGGAATGAGGCCAGAACCTGGGACGGCGGTCAGGTATCGGGCATCAACAGTGCCAAGCTTGAAAAGAGCAACGGCTACAGCGTTCGTTGGGTCAACACCCTGAATTACGAAGTGCCCGGATTGGGCAAGGATCACAGTGTGAACCTTATGGCCGGTAACGAAATCCTCGGCAGCAAGAGCAACTCGTCGAGCTACTCCGGTCAGGGTTATCCCGCCGAGTTCACCAAGACCGACGCCTTCGGTCAGATTACGATGAACGATGTGGTCAATGCCAAATACGAAAGCACCATCGGCACCCCCGTTCATTCAACCTCTTTCTTCGGACGTGCCAACTATAGCTACAAGGGCCGCTATCTTGCAACCTTCACCTTCCGTGCCGACGGTTCGTCGAAGTTCGCCCCCGAGCACCATTGGGCCTACTTCCCAGCTGCCGCTCTGGCATGGCGCATCAGTGATGAGTCCTGGATGGAGGGTACCAGCGATTGGCTCGACAACCTGAAGCTTCGTCTTTCCTACGGTACTTCGGGCGCCGACAACATCAGCTCTTCTCTTTGGAAGGGTACCTGGACCACCAAGTCCATTATCGTCGATGGCGAAACGGTAGTAACCTATCAGCCTGGTTCGATGAAGCCCAATCCGTCGCTGATGTGGGAGACCACCACCAGCCGCAACCTCGGTCTTGACTTCGCATTCCTCAACAGCCGTGTGCGTGGTAGTGTTGACTTCTACTACAACAACACCGAGGACCTCCTGATGCAGGTTCCTTGCGATGCCTCGTCGGGCTACGATTACCAATACGACAACGTAGGTGAGACCTCCAACAAGGGTGTCGAACTTACCCTGGCCTACGACCTCGTTCGTTCGAAGAACTTCAATCTTTCTGTAAGCTTGAACTACAACTTCAACCACAACAATGTGGAGGATCTGCTCGATGGCGCACTCTGCGACACCCACAATGGCTGGGCATCGTCGATGCTGCTGCCCTACTACGACTACATCGTACGTGAGGGCGAGCCCGTGGGTACCATCAACGGCTATAAGTCGGCAGGATACTTCACAGTTGATGACTTCGACTACAACGCTTCGACCGGCAAATATACCCTCAAGGACTCTCAGCGCGGTTATGCCACCATCGGCAACTATCCAACTGACCTGATTACGCTCAATGCCGAGTCCGACGGCAAGACCGTGCTGCCATTCCCCGGCGCTCCCAAGTTTGTGGACGAAGACGGTGATGGCGAACCCGATCAGCAGATTCTGGGCCATGCACGTGCCGAGCACACGGGTGGCTTCAATTTCACGGGCAACTACAAGTCCATCGACTTCTCGCTGGGCTTCACCTATCAGATTGGCGGCAAGGTCTATAATGCCAACGCCATGAACGCCTTCAAGGGTGACAAGGATACCGCTGCAGGTGCCAACCGCTTGCACTATGCAGGCAAGGCCTTCCGCTACCATTCCATCGATAGTGCCGGCGACCTCGTGTTCGACCCGTCTCCCGAGGCACTGCGCTCCATCAACCAGGATACGAAGTACAGCACTATGATGTCGGAGTACGGCGTCGTCAACTCCGAGTTCATCGAGGATGCATCCTACCTCCGTCTCAACACCGCTACCATCGGTTACACGCTGCCACAGAACTGGACCAAGAAGATTGGTGTCAGCAGTCTGCGCATCTACGCTACGGGCAACAACCTGTTCTGCCTCACGGGCTATAGCGGCCTGGATCCCGATGTCACAACCTCTTCGGCCACTGGTGGCTTCCCCACCCCGGGCTACGACCTCAACTCATACCCCAAGGCACGTTCGTTCACCGTGGGCGCCAACATCACATTCTAACCTCAATATCTCAAAATAAATATGAAAAAGCTATTATATACTACGCTCGTAGTGATTGGCGCAGCGGCCTTCACCGCTTGCGACGATTATCTGGAGCCCTCTTCTCCTTCGGTAGTAGATGCTGAGTTCGTATTCTCCAACACCACTACAGCCCGTGCAGCGCTGGAAGGCGGTTACGAGGCCTGGCGTTCTACCGCCAACAGTTACGTCTTTGGCGCAGGCTTGTTCTATGCTGCTGATATTGCCGGTTCCGACATCGAGCGTCACCCCGAGGCCTATGCCAACCAGATTGCTCGTCACGTGCCCGAGAGCTTCTACTCCAACGGTGCTGCCGCCGGCACCTATGATATCGACTCCTATTCGAGCAACAACAACTCGGGAGCCTATGTCCAGCTTTTCGACGTGATCGGTAAGGCCAATGCCGTCATCCAGGGCATCGAGGAGTCCGAGTCAGGCCAGGAGGCTATTGCTGCCGGCACCCAGTCGAAGATCGGCCAGATGTATGGTGAGGCCATTGCCTTGCGTGCCACTGCCTATCGTGAGCTCATCAAATATTATGGCGATGTTCCTTTCGTTACCGTCTTCGGTGAGGCATCGGGTGGTCTGACTTCCCGCGATTCCATCTACGACTACATCATCGCCGACCTGATCCGCGTCGAGCCCCTGATGTATCCTGTCGGTTCGATTCCCGAGGTTTCTTCTGCTGCCAAGAACTACTTCTCGCAGACCTATGTCGATGGTCTCATTGGCCGTATCGCCCTCGAGGCTGCCGGCTACCAGACGCGCCGCAGCGATATCACCTACATCAATGGCAAGGGCCAGGCTGTCGATTTTGAAACCCTTGGCAACCCCAATACCCATGCAGCCAATGCCTTCTATGCACGCCGCAAGGATTACATGGATCTCTACACCATTGCCAAGACTTACTTCAAGAATGCCATCGACCATGCAGGTTCTGCCAAGTTCTACACCACCGATCCCCGCGGTGCAGGCAAGGCTGGACAGGTCTATGACAATCCTCACCAGTACTTCTTCCAGCAGATGATGGACGACGACGCCGCCTACGCCGACGAGTCGATCTACGAGTACCCGATGCAGTGGAACGTATCGAGCGACGAACGCACCTATTCCAGCGGCCGTCCGGGCACAGGTGGTTCGAAGAATGCCTATCCCTGCAAGTGCTATGGTCAGGCGCGCATCAACCCCGCCTTCTACTATGGCGTCTTCGATCCGAACGACAAGCGCCGTGATGTGGCGGTAGCTGTTACGGGTACCACAGCCGGCACCGAGATCATACTCCCCTTTGTGCCCGGTTCGCAGGCCAAGGGTGGTGGACTGGCCCTCAACAAGTGGGACGACAACCGCATGGCCACCCCCAACACACTTGCCCAGCGCAAGGCAGGCATCAACGGTCCCTATATGCGTATGGCCGAAATCTATTTGGGCTACGCTGAGGCCTGTGCCATGACGGGTGATGAGGCTACTGCCAAGTCTTATCTTAAGACGGTGCGCGAGCGTTCGTTTGCTACTCCGGCATTGGCCAATACCGATGGCTTCATCAGCGAGTGCGGTGGCGTCTTCAATGCTATTATCGAGGAGCGCGGCTTCGAGTTTGCCGGTGAGGGCGATCGTCGCTTCACCCTGATTCGTACCGGTCGTCTGCCTTGGGCCATCAAGCGCATCAAGGACATGACCAAGGCTATGATGGACGGTCTGGCAGCCAATGGCAGCTACACTTTCGCCAACGGTAACGTCATTTCCAATAGCATCTACACCAAGGCTGTCGATGCCAAGTCGCAGATCGGCTACCGTCTGACCACCCAGTGCACCGACGAGACCAACCCCGTCACCTTCCCCGGTTGGCGTGGCGTCAATGACGACTGGTCGGCATTTGGTTGGGGAGGCACACCTGCCGAGACCAATCTGGCCATCCAGGGACTTTTTGCACCTGTCGATGGTGCTGCTCTCGTGGCCGATGGCTACACCGAGACCGCTTGGGGCAGCGAGCTGCTCAAGTACCGTGACGAGTACGACACCTATCTCTTCTTCGATTACGATTACGTGTCGGCTCCCATCTATCTGTGGCCCATCTGCCCGAATGCCGTCGCTACCGGTGGCTTCGTCAATGGCTATGGTTTCATGAACGAGTAAACTGCATTTCTCCGTCCGACAACGTCGCCCCGACAGGTTCTTCTTGTCGGGGCGAATTTTGTTTTGTGTGCATTTGCTTTCGCTATCGAGGAGGAAAGAAACGAAAGAAACGAAAAAAATAGAAAATAAATAGAATAAATTGGGAGAAAATAGAAAGTATTTGTTAATTTTTCCGTTATTTTTACTTATTTTTGGATTTTTTTGAACAAAAATTTGGAATAAAACAAAAAATATCGCATCTTTGCACCACTTAAATTACATTGTGACACAAACTATCATTCCCTAACACAATCTTTTTTCGACATGAAAAGAAGTACATGCAATCCCTGGTTGGGAAGATTGACCACGCTGCTGGTGGCATTTGCCCTTGGCAGTGCGTTCCTCTTTGCCCAGACCAGGACCGTGACCGGTACCGTAGTCGATGAGTTGGGCGAGCCAGTGATTGGCGCCAATGTTATCGTAGCAGGTACCACCAATGGAGCAACCACCGACATCGATGGTAACTTCAGTATTTCGAACGTAGCCGACAACGCCA
>JAEEUA010000155.1 GCA_016286775.1 Bacteroidales bacterium | reverse complement strand
GAGACGCGCGACCCAGGTTCGGCGCAGCATCTGCAGAACTACCTGAGCTATAACATCATCCGCTATTTCGACAACATCGCCCCAGGCCGCAACGGCGGCGGATGGGTGGATGCGGGCGGCATCAACATGAGCATGGACCGCTATGCCGAACAGCTCCACCTGACCATGCTGGCCAAGACACCCGAGATCATCCTGTGGAACTACATGCAGCTCGCCGAGGTGAAGATCATGCCCGAAATGATGCGCAGGCCGTGGCAGAACGCGGGCGGCAACAGCTTCCGCTACGACGAGATGGTGGCCCCGTTCCAGAAGGACGGCAAGACCATCACTCCCACCACCATGGCACGCTTCGCCAGCGTCACGCTCCGCCAGACAGACCGCCTGCTGGTCAGCCTGGGCAAGCCCGTCGGGCTGATCTCCTACAAGCCCTATCACTCCTCGGGCGAGGACTTCCTGCAGAACTACCTCGGCATGATCGGCCTGCCCATGGACATGCATCCGCAATGGGTGGACGGCCGCAGGCAGATTCTGCTCACCGAACAGGCCGCCAAGGACCCCGACATCGTCGAAAAGATGAAGGAGCAGCTGCGCGGGGGCGGCGATGTCGTCATCACCACCGGCCTGCTGAAGGCTATCCGCGACAAGCTGGCTGACATCTGCGAACTCTACTGCGGCGACCTAAAGGCCATCGTCAACGACTTCGGCTGGGCAGGCAAGTCGGAACGCGAGTTCATCATCCCGCAGGTGAAGTACTACACCAACGATGCCTGGGAGGTCGTCAGCGCGGGGCGTCCGCTCACGGGCGGCGTTTCGGGCTATCCCATCCTCCTGCGCGACACCTATTCGAAGGGCATGCTCTTCGTGCTCACCATACCCGATGACTTCGGCAACCTCTACGACTACCCCGCCGGCGCACTGAACGTCATTCGCCGCGCCCTGAGCAAGGATGTCGGTGCCTACATCGAAGGTCCTGCCAAGGTGGCGATGTTCCCCTACGACAACCGCACGCTCGTAGTGGAGAACTTCAACGACGAGGCGGTCAGCGTGAACGTGGTGATCAGCGAGCAAGTCGGCAGCCTGCGCAACCTGCTCACCAGCGAGAGCTATTCGCCCCAGCCGCAGCAGCCTGCTCCCCGCTGGGGCTACAACCGCTTCTTCGGCTATCCCGAGGGCGCCACCGTCTTCAACATCCAGCTTCCAGCACATAGTTACATTGGATTAGCCTATTAGTTGCTTATGAAGAACAGAGTTCTATTTACCCTTGGCGCTGCCCTGCTGTCACTTGCAGCATCGGCGCAGACCATTACCGGGAAGTACGAGATCCCCGCCGTGCCCGAATGGGCCAAGAATGCCGTGTTCTATCAGATCTATCCACAGACCTTCTGCGACTCCGACGGCGACGGCATCGGCGACATCCCGGGCATCATCAGCAAGCTCGACTACGTGAAGAGCCTCGGCGTGGATGCCATCTGGTTCAACCCCTTCTTCGACTCCCCCTTCCACGACGCGGGCTACGACATCCGCGACTACTACCGCATTGCGCCACGCTACGGCACCAACGACGATGCGCGAAGGCTCTTCGAGGAGGCTCATAAGCGGGGCATGCACGTCATCTTCGACTATGTGATCAGCTACACCGCCATCGATCATCCCTGGTTTGTGGCTTCGCAGAAACAGGAGCCGAACAAGTACTCGAACTACTACATCTGGACCGAAACCAACTGGGTGGACCCCCCGAGGGAGTTTGCCGGACAGTTCATCAAGGGCTACGGCGAGCGCAACGGGCAGTTCATGCGTAACTTCTACTGGTGTCAGCCGGCCCTCAACTTTGGCTTTGCCAACCCCGACCCCGAGCAGAAATGGCAGCTGCCCACCAACCACCCCGACGTGCTGGCCATGCGCGAGGACCTGAAGAACGTCCTGCGCTTCTGGATGGACATGGGTGCCGACGGCTTCCGCGCCGACATGGCGGGTGCACTGGTCAAGACACGACGGATGAGAGGCAACGAGCAGTTCTTCAACACCAACGAGAACGAGACGAAGCTCTTCTGGCGCGAGATTCGCCAGCTGCTCGAGAAGGAGTACCCGCAGGGCTTCATGGTGGCCGAATGGTCCTACCCTGCCGACGCGCTCGACAACTGCTTCCACGTCGATTTCTTCCACTGGTTCAATGGCTACAACGACCTGTTCCAGAAGGAGAGCTGGCGCATCCTGAACGGCGTGAGCGAAGGACACAGCTACTTCGACGCCGAGGGCAAGGGCGACATCCGGGCCTTCCTCGCAAGCTACATGGACCAGTACAGCAAGACCGTCGGGAAGGGATACATCAGCCTGCCCTTAGGCAACCACGACAACGCCCGACTGGGCAACCGACGCACCGACAAGGAGCTGGAAATCATCTATGCCTTCGGCTTCACCATGCCGGGTGTGCCCTTCCTATACTATGGCAACGAGATCGGCATGCGCCAGCTGCCCAACAACTGGCCCCAGGTGGAAGGTGCCTACCAGCCCCGCAACGGCGCCCGTACGCCCATGCAATGGAGCAGCGGCCCGAATCTCGGCTTCTCGTCGGGTGATGCCGCGAAGCTCTACCTGCCCGTCGATCCCTCGCCCGATGCCCCGAACGTCGAAGCACAGGAAAGCGATCCCCAGTCGCTGCTCAACCGGACGCGCCGGCTCATCGCCCTGCACCACAGCGAACCCGCCCTTTCCAACTATGCCGAGTTCGTGCCCATCTATCCCAATCAGGAGGCATCGTCGCCCTACCCCTTCGTCTATGTCCGTGCAGCCGGCAAGGAGGTGGTGCTGGTGATGCTGAATCCGCGGGCTGAAGCTTCGGATGCGACGTTCAAGCTCGACCTGAAGTTCAGCCGGACGAACCTCCTCCTGGGCGACAAGTTCCCCATCTCCCGCAACAAGAAGACGGGCGAAGTAACCATCCACATGCCCGCCACCTCCTACGCCATCGTCAAACTAAAATAAAATACACAATCAATAATAAAATCACAATGAGAAAGATTCTTTCACTGGCCTTTGCTGCCTTGACTCTGCTGGCCATAAGCGCCTGCACAAGCAAAAACGAGACTAACAACGGAGAAAACAACTTCAAGATCGGCCGCGGCACGAACGTGAGCCACTGGCTGTCGCAAAGCGAGGAACGCGGCGAGGCACGCCGCCTGCACATCCAGGAGGACGACTTCGCACGACTGGATTCGCTGGGCTTCGACTTTGTGCGCCTGCCCATCGACGAGGTGCAGTTCTGGGACGAGGACGGGAACAAGCTGCCCGAGGCATGGGAACTAATGACCAACGCCATCAACTGGGCGGAGAAGCACCATCTGCGCACCATCGTGGACCTGCACATCATCCGCTCGCACTATTTCAACGCCGTGAACGAGGGCGGCAGTAGCGCCAACACGCTGTTCACCTCCGAGGAGGCCCAGCAACAACTCATCAACATGTGGTACCAGCTGTCCGACGTGCTGAAGGGCTACAGCAACGACTCGGTGGCCTACGAATTCATGAACGAACCCGTGGCTGACGACCACGAGCAGTGGAACCAGTTAATCGCCAAGGTGCACAAGGCACTCCGCGAGCGCGAACCCCAGCGCACGCTCGTCATCGGCAGCAACCGCTGGCAGGGATACGAGACAATGAAGTTCCTCAAGGTGCCCGAGGGCGATAAGAACATCATCCTATCGTTCCACTACTACAACCCCATGCTTCTCACCCACCGCGGAGCCTGGTGGACTCCCATCGGAAAATATACGGGCAAGATCACCTATCCCGGCATCCTGATTTCGAAGGAGGACTACGACGCAGCTCCCGCCGAACTGAAGCCCGAGCTCGAACCCTATCTGACACAGGAGTGGAACATCGACAAGATCCGTGCTGACTTTGCCGATGCCATTGCAGCAGCCAAACAGTATGGCCTGCAGCTGTTCTGCGGAGAATGGGGCGTCTATGAACCCGTCGAGCGCGACCTCGCCTACGCCTGGACCAAGGACATGATGCAGGTGTTCACCGAGAACAACATCGCCTGGACCACCTGGTGCTACGATGCCGACTTCGGCTTCTGGGATCAGCAGAAGCACGACTTCAAGGACAAGCCCCTGATCGATATCCTGATGGCGAAATACCAATAAGTTTTTACTTAACACGAATTATCATGAATTTTACATGAATTATTAGTTTGTAAATTGGGCAACAGTTCGATACATGCTGAAAAAATTACGTTAATTCGCGATAATTCGTGTTAAAAAATCAACTCTTCAAATTCACTTTCTAAATCATGAATAAATTCCTCCTAATCCCTGCCCTGGCCCTTCTGGCACAGTCAGTTTCGGCACAGACCTTCCAGCTGAACGAGGCCGGCTACTTCAACGCAGGCGGGACGGACGTAATGGCGTTCAGCGACTTCTATCCCGAAGGCCATCAGGGCGGCGTGTGTGTCATCATGAACGGTCACCGCATCGCAACCAATGGCGACATACGCCTCGAAGCCACTCCCGGACAGTGGCAGTCCGTGCCCAAACAGCTGAACCGGCAGGTGGCTGACGGGCGCATCACCACCACACTTTGTTACCCCGACTCCTCCCGACACCTGACAGGCTTCAACCCGATGGTCTATCCCAACTGGCAGGTGAACTACACCGTGACCGTCGAACCGCAGGGAACGGGCATCCTCGTCACCGTCGATCTCGACACGCCGGTACCCGACTTCCTGCTCGGGAAGGCTGGCTTCAATCTGGAGTTCTTCCCGGGCGAACTGTTCGGGAAACCCTGGCTGATGGACCAGCAGTCGGGCCTCTATCCCCAGCAGCCCAATGCACCCCTGCTGCAGCTTCCGACCAACCGCAGCCACGACGGCGACTTCTTTGCAGGACGTGGACAGAAGGCCGACCTGGCACAACTGGACGGCGAGGGCTACAGCCCGCTCCGTGCCGACGACATCATCGCCGAACCCTACGCCGTGGGCCACAAGTTCACCTCGCGCCCCGACGATCCTTCGCAGAAACTGACTGTTGAATCCTACACGGGCGACCTGAAGCTCTACGATGGTCGCATGAACCACAACAACGGATGGTTCGTGCTGCGCAGCGAGATAGCGCCGGGAGCCACCAAGGGTGCCGTGCGCTGGCTCATCACCCCTTCGGTGGATAAGGAGTGGCGTTATCAGCCCGTCATCCAGACCTCGCAGGTGGGCTACCTGCCGCAGCAGCCGAAACGCGTGATCATCGAGACCGACTTGCGCGAAAACGAGGTGGGCGACGTGCAGCTCGTACGCATCGACGCCGATGGCGAAACCATCGTCCGCACCTCAACGCCTGCAGTCTGGGGACAGTTCTTGCGCTACCGCTATCTCATCGCCGACTTCTCCGACTTCACCGACCTCGGCCTCTATCTGGTTCGCTATGGCAACTCCCGTTCGAGTGTGTTCCGCATTGACGACAACATCTACGAGCGAGGCGTTTGGCAGCCCGTCATCGAGTATTTCCTGCCCGTTCAGATGTGCCACATGCGCGTGGCCGAAAAGTATCGTGTCTGGCACGATGCCTGTCACCTCGACGATGCCCTGATGGCTTCGGTGGGCAACCACATCGACGGCTACGACCAGAGCCCCGGACTTTCGAAATATGAGGCAGGCGCCATTGTGCCAGGCGTCAATGTGGGCGGTTGGCACGATGCGGGCGACTTCGATCTCCGTGTGGAGTCACAGGCGGGCGAAGCCTATATCCTTGCCCTGGCCTACGAGCAGTTCCATCCCGAAATCGACGTGACCTCCATCGACCAGCAGCGCCATCGGGTGGAGATCCACGAACCCGACGGAAGGAACGACATCCTTCAGCAGGTCGAGAACGGAGCCCTCACGGTCGTTCGTTCGTATCAGGCATTGGGACGTCTCTATCGCGGCATCATCTGCAACTCGCTACGCCAATATGCCATGCTCGGCGACGCTGCAGCCATGACCGACGGCATACTTGGCAACTCCGACGATCGCTGGATATTTACCGAGGACAACCCCATGCGTGCCATTTCGACAGCAGCCCAACTGGCGGGTGCAGCACGCGCACTCCGTGGTTTCAACGATCCGCTGAGCAAGGAATGCCTCGACATCGCCACCACCCTCTACAGCCAGAGCAAGCTTGAGGGACGCATGGCAGGACTGAAGCTGCAGGCTGCCGTTGAGCTTTATCTGACCACGGGCGAACAGGCCTATCTCGACTTCATCCTCGACCAGCAGGAGCTGATTGTCAGCAACATCTCGCGCTGCAGCTGGTTCACTGCCCGCGTGGCAAAGCAGCTTGAGGCGAAGAAGGACAAGCGCTCGAAGGCCTTCGTGAAAGCCTTCCGCAACGCCCTCGGCGCAGACAAGGAACAGCTGGACAAGCAGGCAGCCGAGACACCCTATGGCGTACCCTATCGCCCCAGCATCTGGGGTGCAGGCTGGGACATCCAGCGCTTCGGCTTCGAATACTACTTCCTCGCCGAAGCCTATCCCGAGATCTTCCCCAAGGGAATCATCTACGACGCCCTGAACTTCGTCCTCGGATGTCACCCCGGACTGAACAACGCCTCGTTTGCCTCGGGTGTAGGTGCCCAATCTGCCACCGTGGCCTATGGATTGAATCGCGCCGACTGGAGCTACATCCCCGGAGGAGTGGTTTCGGGCACCGCGCTCATCCGCCCTGACTTCCCCGAGCTCCTCACCTTCCCTTTCCTCTGGCAACAGGTTGAATACGTGCTCGGCGGCGGCTCCTCGCATTACATGTTCCTCGTCCTAGCTGCAAACAAGCAGTTCTGACGAAGAACAATACGAAAAGCGAACAAGCCGTTCTAACGCTGAAGTAGAATTTCTGACAGCAAACGATCCACAATTAACAACATCAGCCCGGCTCGCATAATTGCAAGTCGGGCTGATTATTCAGGTTCATGTGATTCGACGGGAATTGAAACAATGAGGGTTATTCAGTTGTTTGTCAATAAATTAAGTAATACGACAAGCATTATAATTAAAAAAATGTCAGCAAAAAAATAGCACAAAAGACTCTATTTTTCGGTTTTGCTAACTTGACATTTCAAATTGTTGCATCATTTATCCCCGTAATGTCCTTCAACTTCGATGACAAGAACAACAAGTATATTGTCCTGTATGTCATAGATAACGCGATCCTTCGCGGAGATTCTACGCGACCAAGTTATGTCATTGCCGCCTCTCAATGGTTCCGGATGGCCTATGCCTGTTCTCGGGTGTTCGCCAAGTTCCGATAAAATATCCAAGAATTTAATATGGAAGTTTGGATTTGACTTCTTCCACTTTTTGATAGCTTTCTCGGCAGACGGCATGATTTTAACAATGTAACTCATAACGAATCAAACCATTTTTCCATTTCGTCGCGCGAGTTCAGTGAAATGCCCTTGCCCTCTCTGAACTCCTGCCTTGCCTTCTCGATCTTGGCGGCAAGTTCCGGAGTGATGGCAAGGTCA
Organism: Bacteroidales bacterium; assembly: GCA_016286775.1. GTDB lineage: Bacteria > Bacteroidota > Bacteroidia > Bacteroidales > UBA3663 > Liminaster. The sequence goes on along the minus strand of JAEEUA010000155.1, from coordinate 643 downwards.
TCATCCTCTACGGGAATGATGGCATAAGTCTTTTGTCTTCCTCTGTTGATAAACACGAATTCCCCTGCATCTACGCGGTCAAAAGATGAAGCCATATTGCTTCTGAAGTCTGTCATTGTCAATGTAGTCATTTTTGTAATTTTTTAGTTTGCGCTGCAAATCTACGAATTATTTCTATAATTTCCAAATTATCTGTACATTTTTATGTACATTTAACAAATAAAGGGAAATAGAACAGCTAAATCACCTTCTGGAACTGCATCAAAGCTTGAAAAATGGTACAAAAAACGTTTATAGTTGAGTTCTTTTGTACTTTGTTTTTCAAACGGGTTTTTGAACCGAATGGAGGGAAGAAAAGAATTTAAATCCTCAATAGTCCCCTGATGTCCGTAAAACCGTCGTTTTACGAACCGTTTCAAGTCCGAAGTAACACGGCCACTATGCTGCTTTCAAATTAAAATTTCTTCAAATCTCATTAACAATCAGAGCGAGTTCAGCCATTCGGTCATAGCCACAGAATCAGAGAATCGAATTCCCTCACCCTGTAAATGAAATGACAATCTCATGTAGCAATTCATGGGGGCCAAGTGTCTTTTTTTGATCAATATAATCAAAAAGTTCGGACAATCACTTGACACATTCG
>JAEEUA010000154.1 GCA_016286775.1 Bacteroidales bacterium | reverse complement strand
GCATCGAGAGCTGCATTCCAGGTCTCCTGGGCCGACTTGCCGCCTTCGATGAGGCTTTCCTTCTCGGCAATGTCGAAGTGGGCAGCCAGCCAGTTGTATTCGTAGATGGGAAGCTGCGGCTTCAGATCTTCAAAGCTCTTGCCCTGGCGCAAGGCTTCCAGCATTTCCTTACGGGGAACAAGCATTCCGCCATAGTCAACCCAATCGCCGGAGCCTTCCTCACCTGGCTCCATGCCAATGATGCCAAGGGCATCGAACTGCTGCAGCTGCTGTCCGACATACATGTCGATGGCCTGCTGATAACGGTCCAGTCCGCGCTTGATATGACGCGGATGAATGGAGCAGCCCTGATAGTCGGTCTCGCCTGTGTTCTTGAGCTTCTTGAGTATCTTCATGCCACGCAGGACATAGCCCATGCTGAAGGGGTTGAAGAGTGTGAAGTTGAGCTGATCGCGCCGTGCACCCGGCACGTTGGAGCGCTTGTCGCGCTTAGGCCATTTGTTGGCATCGCGGCGTGTGCCCACACTGCCGAGGTTCTGGCCGGGCACGATGATGGTCTGTCCGTTTCCATCCTCGGTGACGAGCGAGAAGGGAAGTTCGCGCAGATCCTCGTGTCCCGTATGATGACCGATGACGGTACTGAACACACCTACCTGCATGGGCCAATAGACATAACTCGAGCTGCCCAATTTGCAGCCGCGCTGCAGCTGGCCGTACTTGTTGGGACCGGTCTTGTACGAGTGATTGCTCTGGTTGCTGACCGATCCGGCATTGAAGAACGAGGTCATGCAACCGATCATCAATGTAGCCTTGTGGTGGCTCACGCTATAGGGACCAGCGAAATAGGCACAGGCCTCACCGTTCTCGAAGAAGCAGTTGGCAAAGAACAACGAGTTGGCCGACGAATAGAGGCGACCAATGTGGCAACCCTGTCCCACAAAGCTGTTATCCATCTGCACGGCATCCTCCACCTTGCTGTCCGACAAGATGATGACATGCTCCAGGATGACACCATCGCCAATGAAACTGGGAGCATCAGGCAAGCTGACGACACTCACATCGACCAGGCGGACTGCACCTATCACTTTCGTATTAGGACCAAAATGAACATCCTTCAACTCGCGGACATCGCTCACATAGCAGCCGGATTCAATGATGCTGCCATCCGAACGGATACTGGCCGCATAGTTATGTGCCTTCTCGTGGAGCTTGGCCACAAGCTCGGGTTCCTTACGTGCCTCGATTACCTCGAAGGCAGCCTCCATCGATGTCAAACCATCATAGAGAACGACTTCCAGTCCTCCGTCTTCCTTCAGTACACTCACCTCAATGCCATTGCCGAAGGTGGCATTCCCGCTTGAACCGAGATTACGGATGTTTTCAAGGGTGACATCAGCCCCTAAATAAACCTTACCTGTGAAACGGACATTGTTGACTTGTGAGAGAATAAACGGATCGGCGACCAGAATATCGGCCCAATCCCGGGCAGAACAACCCTGCTCCTTCAGAGCTGTGATTTCTGCAGCGGTTAAAGATCGGTAGTTCATACAAGAGTTATTATAATTTGTAATAAAGATTCAAAACAAAGAGCTGATGTATCCTTGCCTTCGACATCAGGGCTACATCTGATTCAATTACCAATGTAAATGACGTGCAAATATATGGAATCGGACGAAAACCGCCAAATTTTTGGGAATTTTTCTTCATTTTGCAGCCTATTCCGGAGTTTTTGGTGCCAAAATTGCACATTCGTCTTTATTTTTCCACATGTTTTTTTGGACTTTTCGCCAAAAGAACCTACCTTTGCACCAATAAATGAAAACGATATGACCAGAGTCATCAACGAAGATTATCTCAGCAGCATACTGCGTTCGCGCGAACCATTCAGCCACAAGAACGACTATGGCAGTGCTCTGCTTGTCGCCGGCAGTCGGGGCATGATGGGAGCCGCCCTTCTTGCTGCCCGGTCCTGCATGCGCAGCGGGGTCGGTCTGCTGACCGTACGGGTGCCACGTTGTGGATATGACATCCTGCAGCTGGGCATCCCTGAAGCCAAATGCGAAACCGACAACTGTTCGGATTATCACACCCACATCGAATGGCATAGCGGCATTGATGCCATTGCCATCGGACCGGGACTGGGACTGCACGAAGAGACGCAGGATGCCCTAAGGGACCTATTGCACCGAGGACTTTCCACCCCGGGTTTGCCCGATCCGGCTCTCATTCTGGATGCCGATGCGCTCAACATCCTATCCTTGCACCCCAATCTGCTGGAGAAACTGCCGAAAAATACCATTCTCACGCCTCATCCTGGCGAAGCCAAGCGGCTATTGGGAGCAACGGGATGCGGGAACTGCCTGATGATGGCCATGAAGTACGACATTGTGGTCATCCTCAAGGATCATTACACAAACATCCACCTGCCTGATGGCAACATCTTTCGCAACGAGAATTACGGCAATGCGGGGATGGCGGTCGGAGGTTCGGGCGATACGCTGACCGGCATTCTGCTTGGACTTCGGGCGCAAGGCTATACGGCACAGGAAGCCTCAGTCCTCGGCGTTGCTCTACATGCCATAGCAGCCGACCTGGCCATCGAGCGGGGCAACCAGAGCGAGGAGTCGCTCCTCCCCTCCGACATCACAAGCTGGCTCGGTGCAGCCTTCAAGGAAATATAAAGACCCCCTAAATCCTCCGCACCCCCTCTATCCCCCGAACAGCGGGGGCAGAATACCTGCTTAGGGGGACTTTTTTGTTTGTTCGGTGCCGAGTCTTCCCCCTAAGCGGGGGGATTAGAGGGGGCCATCTTATTCAGCCTCCGGAACTCTCGAATCAAGAAGACGGCAGCCAGCAGGAACGAGATGAAATCGCTGATGGGGAATGACCAGAAAACACCATGGACGCCCAACATTCCGGGCAGCAGGAGCAGCAAGGGCAGCAGGAACAACAGCTGGCGCGAAGTGCTCAGCAGGATAGCTATGCCCGCTCGACGACTGGATTGGAAGAACGACATAGTCATCATCTGCGGACCTACCAACGGGAATGTACACATGATGATGCGAAGTGCAGGAATACATTTCGCTACCATGTCGGCATCGGTGGTGAAGAGCGAAGCCAATGGTCCTGGGAAACAGAAGACAATCAGATACCCGATGGTCATGACGGTGGTGGCACAAGCAAGGGCGAACTTCATCACCCCCCGCACACGGTCGTAGAGCCGGGCTCCTATATTGAAGCCCACAATAGGCTGCAAGCCTTGTCCAAAGCCCATCACCATCATGATGATGAGCATCGACACACGATTCACAATACCATAGACACCAACATACGTATCGCCCTCAGCTCCACCATATGACATCAACGACCGATTGATGATGATGACGATCAGACAGTTGCAAAGATTGACACAGAACGGTGAAAGGCCGATGGCCAGTATCTCACGGATGATATCGAGGCGCACCTTCAGCCCGATGCGCGCAAAATGCACAAAATTGGTCTTGTCGAGGAAGAAACGGAATTCGAAGATCCAGGCACAAATCTGGCCCATCACTGTGGCCAACGCGGCTCCTCGCATTCCCCAGCCGAATCCAAAGATGAACAAGGCATCCAGAATGATATTGATGATGACGGCAATAAGCTGTGCCGCCATAGCCTTTCGTGGATTACCGGTGGCTCGCAGCTGGTCGTTCATACCCAGGAATGTATGGGTGACAATGTTGCCTGCCAGAATAATCTGCATATAGTCTTGCGCATAGGGCAAGGTGGCATCGCTGGCACCGAACAACCGCAGGATCGGGTCGAGGAACAAGAGTCCAAGCACCGTGATGAACAGACCGATGGTGATATCCAGACGAAGCATGTTGCCGAAGATCATCAGTGCACGCTGCTGGTTCCCCTCACCCATCTTGACCGATGTCTGGGCAGCTGAACCGACACCCAACATCGCTCCGAACGCTGCCGAGATGTTCATCAGCGGGAACGTAATGGCCAGGCCCGCGATGGCAAGCGGACCCGCTCCACGTCCGATGAAGATGGAATCGCAAAGATTATAAATCGAACTCGCCGACATGGCAATGATGCTGGGCGTAGCAAACTGAATCAGCAGTCTGCCCACGGGTTTGGTTGCCAGTTGCCTCTGTCTTTCGTCTTTATATTCAATCATAAACAGATTATTTCTGATAGTTAATCATGACTTTTCGTCCACAATGATGGTGCAAATATAGTTTATTTTAGTTCATTTTTCGTTTTTTTTCGCTATAAAATACATTTTTTTTCTTTTTTTTCCTTTATTTTTCCAAAAAATTTGGTTTTGACATTCCAATTCTTTATCTTTGCACCGGGGATAATTCTATCCTAACCAATCCCGACACATCGTATAGCGAGAATCTTAAGTACCCATTTTCTTAACCAATAAAAAACACTTCGACATGTTCAACAAGCAGAGCATCTGTATGCCATTTGTTCGAATCTTTGCACTTCTGCTCACATTTGTGTTGAGCGGAAGCCTTCTTTTCGCACAAACCAGAACCGTGACCGGTCAGGTGATTGACCAAGCCACCGGCGAACCCGTCATCGGTGCCAATGTTCTCGTCAAAGGCACCACAACGGGCACCATCACCGACCTCGATGGCAACTTCTCCATCTCTGGTGTGACCGACAAGTCTGTCCTTCACGTCAGCTTTGTGGGCTACACGGCCGAAGACGTACCCGTCAAGGGAAATACCCAGCTCAAAATCGTCATTCACGAAGATAACGACCTGCTCGAAGAAGTGGTTGTGGTCGGTTATGGTGTGCAAAAGAAGCGCGATCTCACCGGCGCTATTTCGAGCGTCAAGGCCGACGATATCAAGGTAGCACCTGTAATGAACGCCATGGAAGGTCTGCAGGGCAAGATTGCCGGTCTCGACATCACCCGCGAGTCGGGCCAGGCTGGTCAGTCGCCCACCCTTCTGCTGCGTGGAAACCGTTCGCTCGACGGTTCGAATGCACCGCTCTTCGTCATCGACGGAGTGAGCGGCGGCTCCATCGCCAACCTCAACCCCAACGACATCGAGAGCATCGAGGTGCTCAAGGATGCCTCCTCGACCGCCATCTATGGTTCGGCAGGTGCCAACGGTGTCATCATCGTCACCACCAAGCAGGGAACCAAGGGCAAGGTCAGCGTCGATTTCAATGCCTATATGGGCCTCAACTGCCTGCCCGCCTATCCAGAAACTTACACGGGGGAGGATTGGATTAACTATATGGCCACTGGCTATGAAGGCTACTTCGGCAAGTCGGTCTGGAACGAATATCCGAACCGCACCGATGCCCTGGCCCGCCTCTTCAACGAATTCGGCATCTCGCAAGCAGGTATCGACTGCTACAATCAAGGCAAGTTCATCAACTGGAAGGACGAAATCCTCAAGACTGGTGTCCAGCAGAACTACTCTCTCTCGGTGCGTGGCGGCAAAGACAAGACGCAGTCGTACGCCAGCTTCGGCTGGCAGAACGAGGAGGGCATGTACCGCAACGACAACTTCAAGCAGCTCACCTTCCGTGCAGGTACGACCTTCGAAGCCAACCGATTCATCACCATTGGCTTCCAGTCGTCGCTCTCCTACACTGATCGCAATCGTCGCAATTCCCGTCTTTCGAAGACGCTCAACGAGATGCCTCTTGGCGAAGTCTATGAGGCCGACGGCTCACTCAAATGGTATCCCACTGGTTCGTCCGACGACTACGTGAACATCATGGCCGACGATATCCCCGGGCAGTTCGTAAATACTTCCCGCGCCACCCGCATCAACGTCACTCCCTTTGTCGAAATTCGTCCCGTAAAGGGTCTCTCCTTCAAGTCGCTCGTCAATACCAGTGTCTCCACTTCGCGTGCCGGCAACTTTGATGGTCTCTACACCTATTATAAACTCACCGGGTCGAGTTCCGATGTCGGCATACGCTCCGCCAGCATCACCCACAACGATGGCTGGGGGCTGCAATGGCAGAACATCCTCAACTACAACATAAAAATCGGCAAGGCACACGACATCACAGCCACCGGCATCATCGAATACAACCGTTCGCATAGTGAATATGCATACGCCTACAACCGTGGCTTCGACTACGACAGCTATACATTCTACAATCTGGGCGGCGGCCTACAGCCTTCGGTTTCTTCGAGTTACACACTGACCAAGATGCTCTCATACGCAGCGCGTATCAACTACAGCCTGCTGGGGCGTTACCTCTTCAGTGCAACCATGCGCTGGGATGGTGCTTCGCAACTTTACAACCAATGGGACTCCTTCCCGTCTGCATCCATCGGCTGGCGCATCAGCGACGAACCCTGGATGGAATCTACTGCCGACTGGCTTGATAACCTGAAACTTCGTGCAGGCTATGGTGTGACTGGTAATTCCAACATCGCAGCCTATTCGTCGAAGACACTGGTCGAGACTTCGGCCAACTCGCTCAACCTTGGTGGAGGACAGGTACAAAGCTACATCCTCACGCAAGCTGTGGCCAACTACGACCTCGGCTGGGAGAAGTCCTACAACTTTAACATTGGTCTCGACTTCTCGATCTTCAAAGGTCGTCTTGATGCCAGCATCGACTACTATAGCACCGATACCAAGGACGTGCTCTACAAGCGCCAGTTGCCTACGGCCTATGGTCTTTACAATGCCAAGAATCCTTACACGATGATGTCGAACGTCGCACGCATCAAGAACGATGGTATCGAAATCTCGCTCAATTCGCGCAACATTGTCACCCGCGACTTCGTGTGGTCTTCGACGATTACTTTCGCGAAGAACAACGAACGCCTCACCAGCATCGACCTTGGCAACAATACCACTGTCGATGAACTCATCTCACTTGGTCTCTTCATTGACAATCCGGTCAACACATATTATAATTATAAGAAGAACGGAATCTGGCAGAACGGACAGGAAGACCAGGCTGCCTGCTTCGGCCTCGTTCCAGGCCAGGTCAACATCGCAGCCGACGAGAGCCTCAAGTGGGATCCGAATTACCAATACACGGGCTATGTACGCGACCGCATCACCAGCGAATACACGGCGGTTGAACGCCATGGTGCCTACTACATCGAAAATGCCGACGGCACCCGAACTTACTACCGCCAGGGTACCCCACAGCTTGAAGCTGATGGCAGCACCACCATCGTCGATGAGAACATCTACTCCCTTGGTGCCAAGGACAGACGTATCCTGGGTCACAAGACACCCGACTTCACCATCGGCTGGACCAACAACTTCAAATACAAATGGTTTGACCTTTCCATCATGACTGTCATGCGTTGGGGTCAGATGGTCAATGGTGACCTTCTGGGCTATTCCGATGCCAAGAACCAGCCCGTCGATTTCGACTACTGGACCCCCTCCAATCCGACCAATGCCTTCCCATTGGCAAAACTTGGTGTCAGCAACGAGGCCAAGACAGCACTCACTTACGTCGATGGATCGTTCATCAAAATCAAGAACATCACTTTGGGCTACAGTGTTCCTGTCAAACTTTTGCGCAAGGCACACATGAGCCAACTCCGTATCTACGGAACGGTTCAGAATCCCTTCATCTTCTGCAAAGACGATATGCTCAAGGGTCTCGATCCCGAGAATACATCTTCGTCCTTCCCGCTCTACAAGACCTTCGTATTCGGTATTAATGCTTCCTTCTAAATCGTCAGACGTCTATGAAAAAGATAACATATTTAGCCATAGCTGCTCTCCTCACCTCAATGTCTGCTTGTGACATCGACGAGGAATACAAGACCCAGCTCGACCAAGACGTCGTCTATACCACAGTAGCCGGTTTCGACGGTCTGATCAATGCCTGCTACGAGAACATGTACTATATGTACGGCAAGGAGGACGGCATCCCGATGATGGAGATGGGCGACCTCTGGCAGAACGGCAGCGCCACCAGTGGCAACTGGAAGGAGTGTGTCAACAACCTCGAATGGAACACTGAAACCGGTGTCAATCGTGTCATCTGGAATGCACTCTACGCCACCATCGCCTACTGCAACACAGCCATCTACTATCAGAACGAATGTCCGGCATACGACCCGACAGCCATGAAGGCAAAGGTGGCCGAAGCCTACTTCATGCGCGGGTTCTCCTATTTCCACGTCGTTGAGCAATG